>JBEVDP010000059.1:0-5365 GCA_040513235.1 Acidimicrobiia bacterium
AAGTCGTCCCGCGTGTCGAGCACGATCGGAGTCCAATCGCTCGTCGCCCACCGCTCGTTGACGCGCGCAACGGCTTGCAGGATCTCATTGGCATTGGCGAGGTACTCCGGCAGCGTCTCGCGCGACGGGTACAACATCGCGACGAACACGACGCGCCCACGCAGTCCCGACCGCGCTTCGAGGAGGCGATCGAAGGCCGCGAACCCGCGTGGGATGTTCTTCGAAGGCTCCATCCGGTCGGTGCGCAGGATTACGAGCCGCTCTCCAACGCGATCTGCAAGCGCACTCGCGGCGGCGCGTGCGGCGGGTTCGTCGGCGATCGCGGCGAGTGTGTCGGGGTCGGGCCCGAGGCTGGCCGCGAACGGCGCGACGATCTCCGCACTCGGGCTGAGCACCGCGCGGGCCGAAGCATCGAACGACGCCGCCCAGCGCTCGGTGTGGAAACCAGACGGGCCGCCCGCGAGAGAGTCGCACAACTGCGCGGCGACGTCATCGGGCAGGACGCGGATGGTGTCGGGTCCACAGAACGGTGTATGCGTGAAGTGCACGATGCGCAGGTCGGGGCGGCGCCGCCGCAAGAAGGCGGGCACCAGTGAGAGTTGATAGTCCTGCACGAGCACGATGTCGCCCTCGGCCGCACGCGCGTCCGTCGCGCCCGCGAAGCGCTCGTTGACGCCGACGTACGCGTCCCAAGCATCGCGGAACCGGCGATCGAAGCGCGGCCGGTGCACGCGGTCGAACAAGTCGTGGTGGAGGAACCAGAGCACACCGTTCGACACGACGTCGTAGTGCAGCCGGTGTTCACGGGGATCGAGGTCGAGCAGTTCGAGGCCGACGCCGAGGCCCGCGGTCGCTCCGGCCGCGGCCGCATCCGCGTCGTCTTCGTTCATCGCCGCCGCAATCCACGTCGAGTCGGGCTGTCCCGCGCCGCCGTCGAGGAGCAGCGGGCCGAGCGCGCTGACGACGCCCCCCGCCCCGCGGTTCGCGGTGAATGTCCCGTCGTCGTTGCGCTGGAACCGGTACGGCCCGCGATGCGAGACGACGATCACTGCGTCGAACTCAGGTCCCGGAACAAGCGCAGCCAGTCTTCGAGCTCGCGTGTCGAGCAGAAGTTGGCGCGTACGTGTTCGCGGCCCGCGGCGCCCATCGCGTCGGCCTTCTCCGGATCGCGCATCAACTCCAGCGTGCGCTTGGCTGCCTCCTCCACGCTGTCGACGAGGTACCCGTTAGCGCCGTCTTCGATCTGCAGCGTGATCCCACCGCAGCGACCGCCAATGACCGGCCGTCCCTTCCAGAATGCTTCACTGACTGTGAGTCCGAAACCTTCCCGCAACGACTTCTGGAGCGCGACGTCGGCCGCGCGTTGGAACGCATTGATCTGCACCGACCCGACCTGCTGGATGTTCGACAGCAGGTGGATGTCGGTGTCGCCGGCTCGCGCTTCGTTCGTGAGCTCCCAGTAGTGGAAGCCCTCGGGATCGTCGGTTGCCATCGAACCCGCGAGGACCAATTGAAGGTCTGGGATCTCCTCGCGGCAGAGCCGGTACGCCTCGATGACGCCGACGGGGTCCTTCCACGGATCGAATCGACTCACCTGCACCAGGAGCGGGTCGTTGGCGCGCACGCCATAGCTGCGGCAGATCTCCGCGATGAACTTCCAGTCGAGGTCGAGGTTCTTCACCGACAGTGGGTCGATGCAAGGCGGTGCGTGCACGATGTTGTCCATCGTCAGCGACGCCGGCACGAACTGCGGCATCGTCCACACGGATGCGTCGTACTGTTCGATGAACGGCTGGTAGAAGTCCCACACTGTCGCGTTCGCGTCGGTGAGGTCGATGTGGCAGCGCCAGATCCACTTCGTATTGGGCCGGTCGGCGGCGCGGCCCCGGATGAACTCGCGGATGGCCGCGGGCTGCGGGTCGTGGATGACGATGTAGTCCCACTCGCCCTCGAGCGCGATCGCGTTGTCGACCACACGCTCGAGGTAGGCGCGCTCCATGTTGTTGTTCCAATCGACGTCGGCACCCTGCAGCGCGTTGTGCACCGTCTTGGTGACCGCGAAGAATTCGTCGCTGCCGTGGATGACCTGCCACTCGGCGTCGAGGCCGACGTCGCAGCTCAGCGGCACGTGGGTCGACAGCAGTTCGGCGACCCCGCCTCCATACGCCGTGGCGTTGACGTGCAGCACGCGTGCGCCCTGTAGGGGCTCGGCCAGCTCACGGATGCGCTCGACGGTTCCCGGCGCGACCACGCCCTCGTAGTCGGCGAGGTTCCGGTCGAGAAGGGGGACACGTTCGAGCACGCAGTACCTCGGGGCCGAAAAGGGCGACGACGAGACGGGAGAGCCTTCGAGCGGTCAATCTATTTCACGTGCCGAGTGCCGTTGCCTGTCCGGACAAATTTCGGGGAACGCTCAGCGCCGCCGAGGCGGCGACGGCCATGGCCGCGGGTGTGGCCCGGGCCGGATACGACGACGTGCGCACGCTGCCGTGCGCCGATGGCGGCGAGGGGACCTTGGATGCGCTGCTCGCCGCGCTCGGCGGCGCGCGCCGTCAGACCCGTGTCACCGGTCCCCTCGGCGACCCCGTCGACGCGACGTGGGGGGTGCTTCCAGGCGCCCTCGCGGTGATCGAGATGGCGCAGGCGAGCGGTCTGGCGTTGGTCGCGCGGCGAAACGATCCACTCCGTGCGACCACGCGGGGGACGGGCGAGTTGATCGCGGCCGCGCGCCGCGAAGGGTTCACAAAGATTCTCGTCGCCGTAGGCGGGAGCGCGACGACCGACGGCGGACTCGGCGCGGTCGACGCGCTGGGTTGGTCGTTGCAAGGACTCGAAGTAACGGTCGCGTGCGACGTCACGACGACCTTCGGCGACGCGGCCCGCGTCTACGGACCGCAGAAGGGCGCGACGGGCGCGCAGGTCGCGCTCCTCACGCGGCGGCTCGACCGGCTGGCCGAACAGTACGCGGGCCGTACGGGAGTCGACGTCACCCGTGTCGAGGGCGGCGGAGCCGCGGGTGGCCTCGCCGGCGGCCTCGCCGCGATCGGCGCGCGCGTCGAGCCGGGCTTCGACGTCGTTGCCGAAGCCGTCGGCCTCGAAGCTGCCCTCGCGGGCGCGCACATCGCGGTCACCGGCGAGGGTCGCCTCGATGCGACGAGCCTTGTCGGCAAGGTCGTCGGCGGGGTGCTCGAGTGGAGCGACGATTTCTCGGTCCCGAACGTCGCCGTGATCGCGGGCCAAGCCACCGCCGAGGCGCGCGCCGCGCTCCTGACTCGATCGCGTACGCAAGTGCTCACACTCACCGATCGCGTGTGGCAGGCCGGCGAAGCCTACGAACGCGCTGCGCTATTAGTCGAAGAAGCCGCGCTCGAAGCCGGTCGCGCGACGATCGAGGGCGCGTAGCCCTCAGCGCGACCGTTTCGCTTGCTCCCAGCGCTCACTCACTTCCCACGCATCGCCCCTGCACTCTCTCATTGGTCGAAATGCCGAACGCGATACTCCTGCACGGTGATCATCGGCGGGCGTTCGCGCACCTCGACCGAGAGCGCGTCGAGTGTTCCGTCGGGCGCGTAGCGCAACAACTCAGCGGTTTCCGACTCGACGAAGCCGGCTCGTCGCAGCGCGGTCGCGAGAATAGCGAGCGCTTGCGGCGACAGGTCCGTGAGTGGCCGATTGCGGTGCTCGCGCACGCCGAGATCGACCTGCGCGACCGCGTCGCGCCCGAAGCGGTCGACGACGTCGATCAACAGACCCAACTCGACACCCCAACCTTCGACGAACGGGAGCACTTCGAAGGTCTCGCGCCGGCCCGCGTACTCGCCGCCGAGCGGCTGCACGATGTCGGCGAGCTTCGGGAACAGCAACGAGAGCAAGGGGCGGGCGACCAACTCGGTCACGCGGCCGCCGCCGGTCGGCTCTCCGGCGTAGGAGCGGTCGTAGTAAGCCTTGACGAACACGACGTCGGCCTGCGTGAGCAGTGGCGCAACCAGCCGGTCGAGGTATTCCGCCCGGAAGTTCCGCAGGTCGGCGTCGATCCAGCAGATGAGGTCACCGCGGCACTCGTAGAGCGACTTCCACAGCGCGTTGCCCTTGCCCGACCCCGGACCCGCGTCGGGCAGGATCGTCGCTTCCCGCACCACCCGGGCGCCGGCGGCCGCGGCCACCTCGGCCGTGCGATCGGTTGAGCCGTCGTCGATCACGACGACTTCGTCGACGAGCCCGACGGACCCGCCCCGCGCGTTCAGGATCTCGGCGACGAGCACCCCGACCGTTGACTCCTCGTTGCGCGCCGGAAGGCAAACGGAAATCGAGAAGCCGGACCCGCGCTTCACCGCCCGGAGATCCATGCGCCGCAGGTTAGGTGTAACTCGAAGTGGCCCGGCTACCCAGTGCTAGCCTCCTGCTGCACGCGCTCATCCAGAGCGGCCGAGGGACAGGCCCGTAGACGCCGCGGCAACCAGCCCTCCTCGGGCCGGCCACCAGCCGGTTCGGGGGGACGCAAGGTGCCAATGCCTGACCGATGAGACAGCCGAAGAGCGGCCCTCCGCTCGAGGCGCTCGAGAGCGCGTCGAACGGAAGGGAGACGCGAGGCCATGAGTACGAATACGGGGCCCTTTGTCGAGGGCCTGCGCTGCCGGGAATGCGGACGCGAATACGCCGCCGCGCCGGTGTACACCTGCGAGTGGTGCTTCGGCCCGCTCGAGGTCGCCTACGACTACGACGCGATTGCGGCGGCGACGAGCCGCGAAAGGATCGCCGCCGGGCCGCGGACGCTGTGGCGCTATTCCGATCTGCTGCCAGTGCGGGGCGACACGGCCGTCGACCTCGGGACCGGGTTCACGCCCCTCGTACGCGCTGATCGACTCGCGGCCGAACTCGGGCTCGGTGAGGTGTGGGTGAAGAACGACACCCGCAACCCCACCAACTCGTTCAAGGACCGTGTCGTGTCAATCGCGTTGAGCAAGGCGCTCGAGTTCGGGTTCAAGGTCGCAGCCTGCGCGTCCACGGGGAACCTTGCAAACTCGGTCGCCGCGCACGCGGCGCGCGCGGGCTTGCGTTCGTACGTGTTCATCCCAGCTGACCTCGAGCAGGGCAAGGTCGTCACGACCGCGATCTACGGCGGCACCCTCGTAGCGATCGACGGCAACTACGACGACGTGAACCGCCTGTGCGCGGAGCTGGCCGGCATATACGAATGGGCGTTCGTGAACGTCAACATGCGGCCGTACTACGCCGAGGGCTCGAAGACGCTCGCGTTCGAGACCGCGGAGCAGCTCGGCTGGCAGACTCCCGATCACGTCGTCGTACCGATCGCGAGCGGTTCGTTGTTGACGAAGATCAAGAAGGGCTTCCACGAACTGCACCG
>JBEVDP010000060.1:0-8485 GCA_040513235.1 Acidimicrobiia bacterium
TCCCGGCCCGGCCGAGGAGCTCGGACCGCGGCTGCGGGCGATTGCGGAAGCGGCCGAAGCCGCCGGGTTCGCCAGCATCTCGGTGATGGACCATTTCCGTCAGATCGCCATGTTCGGTCCGCAATGGGAACCCATGCTCGAGAGCTACACGACACTCGCGTATCTCGCGGGTGTCACCGAACGCGTGCAACTCGGCACGTTGGTCACCGGCATCACGTACCGCAACGTCGCGCATCTCGGGAAGATCGTCGCGACGCTCGACGTGCTCTCGGGCGGCCGCGCGTTCTGCGGTCTGGGCCTCGCGTGGAACGCCGACGAACATGCGGCCTACGGCTGGACGTTCCCACCCACCGACGAGCGCTACGCCCTCTTGGAGGACGCTCTCGACTTCCTGCCGTTGTTGTGGGGCAAGGGCGCACCCGCATACAAGGGGCGGGTCATCGATGTTCCCGAGGCGCTGTGTTATCCGCGGCCGCTCCAGGAACACGTGCCGATCCTCGTCGGCGGGGCCGGCGAGCGCCGCACCTTGCGGCTCGTTGCGCAGTACGCCGACGCGTGCAACATCATCGGCGATGTCGACACGGTGATGCACAAGGCCGCCGTGCTCCGTGCCCACTGCGCGGCGATCGGGCGGGATCCGGCGACGGTCGAGGTCACCCAGTTGGCGACGACCCTCGTCGGCCGGGATGCGACCGAACTCGCGGCGCTCGTCGAGCGGCTCCGGCCCCCGCGCCAGAGCGCCGACCGATATGCCGCGTCGGTGAACGCCGGGACCGTCACCGACCAGATCGGCCGCTACCGGGCCCTGGCCGACGCGGGCGTCGCCACCGTGATGACGGCGTTCCCGGACCTCGACGAGGGCGCGATCGAGCGATTTGCCCCGGTGATCGCCGCCTTCTCCTGACGGTTCTCAGCGGAACTACAGACTTCGGGCCTACGTTGAACACCCAGAATGCGCATTCTGGTGGTGGAGGACGAACCCGATCTGGCTGACGCCGTGGCGTCCGGCCTGCGGCGGGAGGGCTACGCGGTCGACGTCGCGGACGACGGCGCCGCCGCCTACTCGCGCCTCGGGGTGCACGAGTACGACCTGGTTTGTCTCGATCTCGGCCTGCCCGACGTCGACGGCATGTCCTTGTGCCGTGACCTCGCTGAGGGCGCGGTCGGCGACCCCGCGACCCGCGTGCTCGTCCTCACCGCCCGCGGCTCCCTCGACGACCGGGTCGCCGGCCTCGACGCCGGCGCCGACGACTACCTCGTGAAGCCGTTTGCGCTCGGTGAGCTGTCGGCACGGGTGCGCGCCCTCCTGCGGCGCGATGCGGGCCGCGCCGGCGCGGTGCTCGTCGTCGGCCCCCTCGAGCTCAACGCGGCGCGTCACGAAGCGCGTTACGGGGGCGGCACGATCCCGCTCACCGCCAAGGAGTTCGCGCTGCTGCGTTACTTCATGATGCACACGGGCGAAGTGCTCACTGCTGAGCGGCTGCTCGAACACGTGTGGGATGAGCAGGCCGATCCGTTCACCAACACCGTGCGCGTCACGATCTCGAACCTGCGCCGCAAGCTCAGCGAGTGCGGCGACGCCGTCTTCGTCGAGACGGTCATCGGACGCGGCTATCGCCTCCGGGCGGCAGCATGAGCACGCGGGCGCGTGTCGCTGTCGCCGCCGCGCTCGTCGCCACCGCGGCGATCGTCGTCGCGGGTGGGCTCGGCTGGCTGCTCGCGAGCCGCACGGCACCCGAACGCGACGAGCCCCGCACCGCGACATATCTCGAACGGCGCGGTGCTGATGTCGCCGTCATCAGCGTGATCGAAACCTCGGACGACCAGGTCGGGGCGGCGCGAGCTGCGGTCTTCCGCTGGACCGCACTCGCAGCCCTCCTCGTCATCCCCGCCGCCGCGCTCGCGGGCTGGACGGGTGCGGGCCGACTCGCGGGAACGGCCGACGCCGATGCCGCGCGCGCCCGCGGCCGCGCCGACGAGCGGCGGCGCATCCAGGAAGTCGCGCACGAACTCCGCACTCCCCTCGCCGTCACTGCGACGAACCTCGACCTCGTCGCGGGCGCGGGCACCAGCGACGACGACGCGCGCCGGTACCTCGCTGCGGCTCGGCGCGCAATCGGACGCATGGCGCGAACGGTCGACGATCTCGACGCGCACGGCGGCCTCGTGTTCGATCCCGCGGACACCCGTGCGATCGACCTCGCGGCCGAGGCCACCGAGCTCGTCGCCGAGCACGTGGGACCCGCGGGCGTACGCGACCTGCGGCTCATGGTCGACGCGCGTGCGCCGGCCGTCGTCAGCGCCGACCGCCAAGCCGTGCGCACCGTCGTGGGCAACATGCTCGCCAACGCGTTGCGGTTGGCGCCGCGCAACTCCACCATCACGCTCACCGCGGGCACACGCGACGACTGGGCCTATCTCGCCGTCACCGACGAGGGCCCCGGCATCGACGCCGCGGACCATCCGCTCGTCTTTCGCCGCAACTGGCGCGGGCGCTACGAGACCGATCGCGGCGACAGCGAAACTGCCACCCGCGGCCTCGGTCTCGCGATCGCCCGCCAGGTCGCCGAAGCGCAGGGCGGCCGTCTGACGCTCGCCTCGGAAGTCGGCACCGGCTCGACGTTCACGCTGTGGCTCCCGCGCACCGACACCGCCGACCCGGCGGTCGTCGTCGCCGACGACGGACTCCACGCCCGCGAAACCGCAGGTGAGCGCCATGCGTCACTCAGCCGTACTCAGTACGGCTGAGTGACGCATGGGCGCGACCAGGGCTTAACGCTGGCTTTAGACCGGCTTTCGTAGCTTCTGGATCCCCGACCACGGAGCAGCCATCGTGACGCGTCCCGGTACCGATTCCACGATCGATCCCCGAACCCGGCCGATTCCGCACCGGAGTTGGCGCGATCTGCCCGCTGCGCCGCCGACGGCGGAACAGCCGGCGCCGCTCGCGACCCCGCAACCCGTCGTCGAGGACTTCGGGCCCGACGCGGGCGACGAGCCGCCGACCGAGCCCACCGACGTGCTCGAAACGGCCGGCGCGCCGAAGCCGAAGCGCCGTTTGCGCATCGTCGCGGCTGCGCTCATCGTCGTCGTGCTCCTCGCCGCGGTGGCGTTCGTCGCGACCCGCGATAGCGACGACAACACAGCCGGCGCCGCACTCGGTGACGAGCCGGTGCAGGACGTCGCCGCCGCACTCGCCCCGAGCGTCGTGCACATCGAGACCGCGATCGGTGTCGGCGCGGGCGTGGTCGTCGACGACGGCCTGGTGCTCACGGCCGCGCATGTCGTCGCGGGCGTCGACGAAGTCACGATCAAGGCCGACGACGGCAGCGAACAGGACGGCCGCGTCGTCGGTCGCGCACCGGAGCGCGACCTCGCTGTCGTCGCCCTCGACGACCCCGACTCGATACCTGCCGCTCCGCTCGCGGACGAGCCGTTCGAAGTCGGCCAGCAGGTCGTCGCGGTGGGCAGCCCGTTCGGCTTTGCGCAGTCGGTCAGCGCGGGCGTCGTAAGCGCACTCGACCGTGAGCTCGAGACGCCGAACGGCACGCTCACCGGTCTCATTCAGACCGACACCGCGATCAATCCCGGGAACTCGGGTGGCCCGCTCGCCGACCTCGACGGCAACGTCGGCGGCATCGCCACCGCAATCGCCACCGCGTCGGGTGGGAGTGAAGGCGTCGGGTTCGCAGTCCCGGTCGCGGACGCGGCCGACTTGCTCGAACAGGTGCGCAACGCCGGTGGCGCCGACGCGCCGACCGTGCCCGATGCGGGAGGCAGCAGTCTCGGCGGCCAGGGCCTCGATGACTTGCTCGGCGGCCAGGGCCTCGATGACTTGCTCGGCGGCCAGAACCTCGATGACCTGCTCGGCGGCCAGAACCTCGATGACCTGCTCGGCGGCCAGAACCTCGACGACCTGCTCGGCAGCGTGCCCGAACTCCAGCAACTGCTCGACGACTTGCTCGGCGGCGCGACGCCGGGCGCGCCCGCCGATCCGAGCAACCCGGACGAAAGCGAGGACCCGCAGGCGGCACCCAGCGCGCCGACCGACGGCGTCGTCTCACTCGACAACTTGCCCGAAGGCTACGACACCGTGTCATCGCGCGTGTTCGTGACGAACGACCAAACCCAGCAGCAGTCGGTCCTCGACGGCCCCGACGGCACCGTGCTCCTGCTCGCCGAGCGCGGTCCCGACGCGGCCGACCGATTCGCCGGCCTCGAAGGTGACGACGTGTCGCTCGGCGACGTCGATGCACGCGTCAGCGAGGACAGCAGCACAACCCGTTATGCATGGATGGCCGACGACGACGTGCTCGTCGTCCTGGTCGTTCCCGAAGGCGTGGCGCGCGCCGATGTTGAAGCGCTCGCCGCCCAGATCGAGGTGATCCGATGACGAATGTAGGAGACGAGAGCACAGCGACCGGATGGGAGCGGAGCGCGGAGGCGACCCGCGCTCCCGACATTCAGCCGCAGACGGCGGCCGCGCGCATGGAGCAGGTGCTCCACGAGATGCAGCGCGTCGTCGTCGGTCAGCAGCGCACGCTCGAGCGCGTGCTCGTCGCGTTGCTCGCCAACGGTCACTGCCTGCTCGAAGGTGTCCCCGGTATCGGGAAGACGCTCACGGTGTCGACGCTGGCCAAGACGCTCGGCGGCTCGTTCGTCCGCTTGCAGTTCACGCCCGACCTGGTGCCGTCCGACCTCGTCGGCACGCGCGTCTACCGCCCGTCGACAGAGCGCTTCGACGTCGAGCTCGGCCCGGTGTTCGCCAACTTCGTCCTCGCCGACGAGATCAACCGCGCGCCGGCCAAGGTGCAGTCAGCCCTGCTCGAGGTGATGGGTGAGCGCCAGGTGTCGATCGGCGGCACGACGTATCAGGTGCCGAATCCGTTCCTCGTCCTCGCGACGCAGAACCCGATCGAGTCCGAAGGCGTGTACCCGCTTCCCGAGGCGCAGCGCGACCGGTTCCTCATGCGCGTGCCGGTCGACTATCCGACCGACGCGGAGGAGCACGAGATCGTCGCCCGGGCCGCGCGCCCGCCGGCCACGCCCGCTCGCCTGCTCAGCACGGACGACGTGGCCGCGCTGCAGCAAGCCGCGGCCGCCGTCCACGTCGATCCCGCGGTCGCCGATTACGCGGTGCGGCTCGTGCTCGCGACCCGCCGGCCCGCCGACGCGGGTCTGCAACAGGTCGACGGTCTGCTCGCCTACGGCGCCAGCCCGCGCGCGTCGCTCGGGCTCGTCGCCGCCGCACGCGCGCTCGCGCTGTTGCGCGGCCGGCCGTACGTGTTGCCGCAGGACATCTACGACATCGCGTACGACGTGCTCAACCATCGGCTGGTGCTCTCGTTCGAAGCGCTCGCCGACGGTGTCACTGTCGACGACGTGCTCGTCGAGGTGCTGCGCGAGATCAAGGCTCCGCGCGTCGTGCCCGCCACCCTCGCGGCGGATGCCGCTCACGGGAACGCCGCGTGACGACGCGTTCGCCGCTCCGGCACTCGACGAAGCGCACCCGCCACTCCGACCCGGCGATTCGCCGGCTCGAACTGACGGTCCTGCGCCGGCTCGACGGCTTGCTGCAAGGCGACCACGCCGGACTCCTGCCTGGACCGGGCACCGAGCTCGGCGACGCGCGCATCTACGCGCCCGGCGACGACGTGCGCCGCATGGACTGGGCCGTTACGGCGCGCACGACCGAACCGCACGTGCGTGACGCCATCGCGGACCGCGAGCTCGAGTTGGTGCTCGTCGTCGACACTTCGGCGAGCCTCGCGTTCGGAACGAGTGGCGTCGACAAGCGCGAACTCGCCCGTGACCTCGCGGGCGCGTTTGCACTGCTCGCAGCGCGCGGTGGCAACAGGATCGGCGCGCTCCTCACGACCGAGCCGACCACCTGGCTGCCACCGCGCGGCGGCAGCATCCAGGCCGCCGCGTTGCTGTCCGCGCTCGGGCGCGCCGAGGCCGACGGCGGCGACCTCACCCAAGGCCTGCGCAAGGCCCGCCGCCTGGCCCGCCGGCGCGGCATGGTGGTGGTCGTGTCCGACTTCCTCGTTCCCGACGGCTGGCAGCGCGAGCTGCGTGCGCTCGCGGCCAAACACGACGTGATCGCCGTCGAAGTGCTCGACCGCCGCGAGCTCGCACTTCCCAACGTCGGGTACCTGACGCTCGTCGACGCCGAGAGCGGCGCCCGGCGCGTCATCGACACACGCGACGTACGCGTCCGCGACCGGTTCTCGAAGCGAGCGGCCGAACGCCGCGCCGACATCGCCCGCGACATCGCCCGTGCGGGTGCCGACCATCTCCGAGTCCAGACCGACGACGACTGGGTTGTCGCGCTCGCGCGCTTCTCGGCCCGGCGCCGGCTGCGGCGAACTGCGGCGGAGGCTCGCTGATGCCCGACCTGACCTTCCTTTCACCGTTGCGGCTCTGGCTGCTCGTCCTGCCCGTCGTCATCGCGGGCATCTACGTCGTGCAGCAGATCCACCGGCGCGGCTACGTGCTGCGGTTCTCGGATCTGTCGCTGTTCGACGACGTCGCGCCCGACAAGCCCGGCTGGCGTCGCCACCTTCCCGCGCTCGTCGCCGTTCTCGCGCTCGCAACCATCGTGCTCGCGTTCGCTCGACCCGCGGTCGCCGAGGAGCACGCCAAGCGTGACGCGGTCGTCGTGCTCGCGCTCGACACGTCGCTGTCGATGGAGGCCACCGATGTCTCCCCGTCCCGGCTCGACGCCGCAGTCGACGCCGCGAACGCATTCCTCGACGAGGTGCCCGATGGCGTGCGCGTCGGGCTCGTGACGTTCGATGGGAGCGCGCGTGTCCGCGCGCTCCCGGCGGCGGATATCGATGCGGTCCGGCGTGCGCTTTCGAGCCTCCAGCTCAACGAAGGCACCGCGATCGGCGAAGGCTTGTTCGCGAGCCTCGCCGCGATCGGCGAAGCCGCATCGGATGCCACCGACGCGAGCGACGAATCCGGCGCCGCGGTCGTCCTGCTCTCCGATGGCGAGACAACGGTTGGGCGCGACAACGCACAGGCGGCTGACGCAGCCGCGGCCGCGGGCGTGCCCGTCCACACGGTCGCCTTCGGCACCGACGCCGGAAGCATCGACGTGCCGGGCCTTGGCCGCGTCGCGGTGCCGGTCAACGAGCAAGCCCTCGCCGAGGTCGCCGACGCGACCGGCGGCCAGGCGTTCACTGCCGAGTCGGCCGCCGCGCTGACCTCCGTCTACGAAGACCTCGGCAAGCGCCTCACCCGCACGACCGAGCCGCGTGAGGTCGCCGACTCGTTCGCCGGTGGCGCGCTGTTCCTCGGCCTCCTCGCCGGCGCCGGCTCACTCAAATGGTTCGGAAGACTCCCCTAACTTCCGCTCAGAGGGCCGCTCGGGCCCCGGCTCGGGCGGCGCACGATACGTGCGCCGCTGATCCTCGCCTCAGGTTAGTCAGGAATGATTTCGTCGAGAGTCATGTGGACCGCGTTCCCGCGCGGCGGGGGCGCCGCCTTGGTTCCGAAGCTGTAGGCGTCCTGGACGCGCGGCACGTCATCGGACGAGAGTTTGTAGAGGCGGACCCATTGCGTCAGCGGTGAAGTCGCCGACGACAGCTTGTAGGTGTGCTTGCGCTCGCTCCCGAACGTCACGCCTAGGTTCATGGCGTTGAGCGTGATGCCGGCACTCGCCAACAATCCCGCGTCGGCCATGATCTCGATCTCGTTGTCGGACTCGCCCGACACGACGACCGTACCGCCTGTGGCCCGCCGGCAGCTCCAGATGACGACACGGTCGATCGGCACCTTCTTCGTAGCCCACAGCGCGTAGACCTGCTCTGAGAAACGGTCGGCATCGCGCACCGTGCGCTGAACGCCTTCCTGGAATGACACTGCGGCGGCGCGCGCTCCCGTGAACTTCATGCTGGCTTTGAAGAGTTCGCCGCCAAGCGGATTCGGCACCTTCACCGACGGACCGATTTCCACTTTGCCGTCGGACGCGAACGTGAACGGTGGGATTGATTGCTCCTCCACCTCGTAGCTGAGCTCGCGATCGCGCACGTTGCCGCGCTTTACGAACCGGCCGTCCTCGAAGCTGCCGAAATCGCCCACGTCGACGACGGAATCGGGAGTGAACAGTGGGACGATCGTTGTGTCGAATCCCCGGAGCTCTTGCATATAGATCCCGGCGGTCGACTTGACGGCCATGAAGAACCTCCCGCCGCCGACCGGCGCGCGCCCACTTCCCCAGGTCTCGGGTCGAGAGACCATGGTCCGGGCACAAGGGTAACGCCGCGCCCAGTCTCGGTCCCAGGGGCATGATTCGTCCGAATGTTCCGAAGCGTCGCACTTCACGCAGGGGGGCCGACGCAGAGTCGTCCGCGGTCGCGCCATCCCGACGCGGCCCGCAGGTCACGCGCGAGTTGCGGGTAGCCGCCGGCGACGATTGCGAGCGGCGTCCTCGCGTCGAACGCGTGCGTCAGGCCGTACACCGGCGTCTCCACTTCCC
>JBEVDP010000061.1:0-7700 GCA_040513235.1 Acidimicrobiia bacterium
GGAACGAGGTAGATCTCGCGCAACGCGCGCTCGTCGACGACCGAGTTCGTCGTGTACCGCTCGGTCTCCGCGTCATTGGCGACGAAGTGCTTCACCGTCGTCGCGACACCTTGCGATTGCACACCGCGCACGAACGCCGCGGCCGCGCGTCCCGCGAGCAACGGATCTTCGGAGTAGCACTCGAAGTTGCGACCGGCGAGCGGCGACCGGTGCATGTTGACCGTCGGCGCGAGCAGTACCCGGCTCGTCTTTGTGCGCGCATCTTCACCGACGGCGACGCCGATCCGCTCGATCAGCTCCGGGTTCCACGTCGCACCGAGGGCCGACCCGCACGGGATGCACAGCGACGTGAGTTGTGATCCGCCGGGCAGCTGGGCGCCGCGCGCGCCGCTCGGTCCGTCGGTCACCTTCACTTTCGGGATTCCGAGACGCGCGATGGCCACGGTGGACCACACGTCTTCCCCGGCCAGCAGCACGACTTTCTCGTCGAGGGTCAGTTGGCGGACGAGCGCGTCGACGTCGGTCATGCGCCGGATCGTACCGGCGCGGCGGCTCAGCCCATCAGGCCATGGGCTGCCGGCCGCGCCCCGACCTCGAAGGCCGCGGCACGGTCGCGCAGCGTCGGGCCGATCGACTCGACGCCGATCATCATGATGAAGCGCTCCGCACGAATCCCGTCGACGACGACCTGCGCGAGTTCGTCGAGGTCCTGGAAGTGCAGTTCGCGCCCTGCGTCCTTCGCCATCGCTTCGAGCTTCTCGATCGTCATCGCGGGCGTCGTGCGCGGCCGCTCCCGGGCCAGCTCGCTTGGCCGGTTTCGATCCGCCGTCCACAGCCCTGTCTTGAGGAGACCACCCGATGGATAGAAGATGCCCGCTCGCAACGCGGTGCCTTCCGACTCGAGCTGCGCGGCGAGACACTCGGTGAGCGACGACACCGCGGCCTTGCTCGCCGCGTACACCGACGCCGACGGCATCGGCGCGATTCCGCCGTCGCCGGACGACGTGTTGACGATGTAGCCCTCCTCACCACCGGCGATCATGCGTGGCACGAACGCCTGGATGCCGTGCACGACGCCCATCACGTTGACGCCGTGCACCCACTTCCAGTCGTTGACGGTCGTGTCCCAAATGTTCGCCGAGGGTGCGCCGACGCCGGCGTTGTTGCACAACACGTGACACGCGCCGTACGCGGCGTACGTCGCCTCGGCGAGCGCGGTAACCGAGTCGGGATCGGTGATGTCGGTGACGACCGGGGTGATGTCGCCCAGCTCCTCCGTCGCGCGTTCGAGTGCGCCGGCCTCGATGTCGGCGATCACGACCTTCATGCCTTCGGCGACGAACGCGCGGGCCAGCGCGAGCCCGATCCCCGACGCGCCGCCGGTGACGACTGCGACCTTGCCTTCGAGATGCTGCATCAGAACCTGATCGGGACGTGGTGCGGGCCGCGCACGGTGGATGTGTACACGAGTTCGACGTCGTCCTCGTCGACCGACCACTCGGGGAAGCGGGAGAGCGTCTCGTCGATCACGACGCGCGCTTCTAGGCGGGCGAGGTTGGCGCCGAGGCAGAAGTGAATCCCGTACCCGAACGTGACGTGCCGATCGAACTTCCGGCCGACCTCGAAGCGGTCGGGGTCGGTGTACTCGCGCTCGTCGCGGCCGGCGCTGCCGGTGAGCAACGCGATCTTCGAGAACGCCGGCACCTGGTGTCCATGCCACTCCACGTCGCGCGTCACGAAGCGAGCCTGGATCGGCGAGGGTGCTTCGTAGCGGAGCAGCTCCTCAACGGCGTTCGGGATGAGATTCGGTGTTGCAACGAGCTGCGCCCGCTGCTCCGGGTGCCGCGCGAGTAACACGGCCGACCAACCCAGCAGGCGCGCTGTCGTCTCGCTGCCTGCCAGCTGGAGCAGCGTGACGAACGCCATGACCTCGTGACGCTCGAGCGTTCGGGTGGTGCCGTCGTCGAGGGTGATCTCGGCCGCGAAGAGATCGGAGATCATGTCGTCGCGAGGCTCGCGCGCGCGGTCGTCGAGCAGCGCCGTGACGTACGACATGAAGTTCCCGATCGCCTCGCCCTTCTCCGGGCTGAGACCGTCAGGCTCGAGCTTCATCAAGTAGTCGCCCCAGATGCGGAGCTGGTCCTGGTCGTCGTCGGGCACGCCGAGCATGGCGCCGATGAGCATCGCCGGGATCTTCGCTGCAAAGTCTTCGACGAAATCGAAACCGCCACCATCGCGTTGCGGGTCGAGGAACTGTGCGCACAGCTCTCGCGTTCGGCCTTCCAGCATCGAGATGCGCCGCGGCGTGAAGGTGCGGCTCACGAGTCGCCGGAGCACGTCGTGGCCCGGCGGGTCCATGAAGATCATCATCCCGAGGCCGTCGAGCGGTTCGCCCGGCTCGATCGGGGTCGTGTCGATCATCTCCAGCACCGTGCCGCGCGCGGAGCTGTAGGTCTGCCAGTCGAGCGACGCCGCGAGCACGTCGGCGTGCCGGCTGAGCGCGTAGAAGTCGTGTTCTTCGTTGTAATAGAGGGGCGCTTCGTCGCGGAGCCGGCGCCAAGTCGGGTGTGGGTCGGCATCGATCGCGCGGTCGTAGGGGTCGTACTTCAGGGTCATCCGGCTGGGCAGTCTCGCTTGCCGTGGCGCGAATCTTCAAGTCTTCTTCGAAAATTGACTCGGGAGTGTGTCCGGGCCGTTCAGGCGCCGTTACGCTCTCCGACGTGACCGACGCCCAACCGCGACAGCCGGCGCGCCGGCGCACTGATCGTCCGAAGGTGGGACGGCCGGCACGCCTCGACCGGGCGATGATCGCCAAGGCCGCGCACGACATCGGGCTCGACCGCGTGACGATGAAGGCGGTCGCTGACGAGCTCGGCGTGAGCGTCCCCGGCCTGTACCACCACGTCGAGGGCCGCGACGACCTGATGCGGCTCGCGGCCGAGTACTCCGCGGCGCAGATCCAGCTGCCCGTCGATCACGGCCAGCACTGGTCGGCGTGGTTGTTGGAGTGGGCCCGCTACAGCCACGATGCGTTCGTCGCCCAGCCCGCGCTGCTCGGTCAGTTCCTCACCGGATCGCTCGGTATCGACCGTATGGTGACGCACGTCGACGCGGTCCTCGGGGTGTTGACTCGCCAGGGTTTCACCGCGCTCGAGGCTCTCGACGCCTATGCGCTCGTGAGCCAGTCGGCGGTCGGCGCGGCGGTCTCCGAGATCCGTGAAGCCGAAGCGACGCGCGCGGGTCGGCCCGCGGTCGCCGAGTATCACCGAGCGCTTTCCCAGCACGAACCCGACGAGCTCCCACACTTGCGCGCACTCGTCACCGGACCCCCCGGACGGCGCCGCTCGCTCGACGACAACATCGTGACCGTGCTCGTCGGCATTGCCGTGCGGCGCGGCGAGCCGTGGGAGCCCCTGCTCGCGCTCAGGACGGAAGACGCGGCGCCGAACCCGTTACCGGTAGGGCCCCTGCATCCTTGACCGGTGACAACGGGTCGCCGCTCCGGTTGATCGCCTGCTGATCGGTACCGAGGTACGACGCGATCACCAGCGGATCGTTGCGCACGTGTTCCGGCGACCCGACTGCGATGATGCGGCCGGCCTCGAGGCAGTAAACGCGGTCGCTGATGCCCATGATCACGGGCATGTCGTGCTCGATGACGAGCATGCTCGCGTCGAGTTCGGTGCGGATGCGCTGGATGAGCGGCACGAACGCTTCACTCTCGCGCTGCGCGATTCCGGCGGTCGGCTCGTCGAGGCACAGCACCCGCGCGCCCGACGCCATCAGGCACGCGAGCTCGACGATGCGCCGCGTCCCCGTCGACAGCTCGTTCACGAACTTGTCGCGGAATTGGCCGAGGCCGAGAAAGTCGACGATCTCGTCGGACTCGGCGCGGGTTGCGCGCCGCCAACCGGGCACCCCGTGCACGGCCAGGACAACGGTGTCGCGCACACTCAAGTCGGGAAAGAGCTCCGCACCCTGGAACGATCGACCGAGACCAAGGCGGGCGCGAGCCGGGGGCGGAAACCTGCGCGCGCCGCGGCCGAGGATCTCGATCTCGCCCCGGCTCGGAACGAAGCCGCAGATCGCGTTCATCAACGTCGTCTTGCCCGCGCCGTTGGCACCGATGAGTCCGACGACCTCGCCCCGCGCCACGTGCAAGGCGACCTCGTCGACGACCGTGCGGGCACCGAAGCGGACGGTCACCTCGTGCACGCGCAGGACAGTGTCGAGTCCCTCGGGGAGCGGGCGTAGGGCGACGGAAACACTCGTCGGGATCGACGCACGCACGGCGATGGACGCGGGTTCTGGTTCCTGGCGGCGGGCGAGCACCGCGAAGAGCGCGTCGCGCGCGCTGTAGAAGACCTGGGTGAGTCCGCCGGGGAAGTAGAGGAGCAGGAGCAGCATGCCGGCGCCGCTCGTGAGCAAGCCGATCTCGACGCTGTCGTCGAACAGCTTCGGGAGGCCGATCACGAAGAACGCGCCGACGACCGCGCCGGCTACCGATGAGAGTCCGCCGATCACGACGATCGAGATCACGCGCAACGATTCGGCCGCGAGGAAGTCGCCAGGCGACGCTTCGGTGACGAGGCCGACGAGGAGACCTCCCGCGACTCCGGCAATCCAGCCGCCGATGCCGAACGCCATGAGCTTCACCCGCGTCGGCGAGATCCCGAACGCGGCGGCTGCGCGCTCGTTGTCGCGTACTGCAATCATCGATCGACCCCAGCGCGTGCGCTGCAACGACGCCACGCCGAGCAAAGTCAGCGTCAGCGCGACCAAGCAGAGGGTGTAATACGCGCCCTGGGCACGCAGGTCGAGGCCTTCGTCGAACAGCGCCGCGGGTAACGGGAGCACCTGGCGTGGCAGTTTGGCCTCGGAGCCGCCGTCGACGAAGACGTCGCGGTACAACAGCCACGCTGACGTCATCACCGCGAACGCGAAGGTCGAGATCGCGAGGTACAGGCCGGGCCGGCGCAACGCGGGGAGCCCGACGAGGATCGCGACGAACGCAGTGACGACACCGGCGGTCACCAGCGCGGGAATGAACCCGACGCCTTCACGGACGAGCGCCGCCGCCGTCATGCCGCCGACGCCGACGAACGCGAACTGTCCGAGCGAAAGTTGCCCGGCCCAGCCGGTGAGGACGGTCAACGAGAGCGCGACCATCGCATAGAGCAGAACGCGGCTCCACGCTTCACGCTGCGACGGAAGGTCGATCAAGACGAGCGGGATCAGGGCGACGAGCACGACGAACAGACCGCCGAACAGCGGGAGCCGCTGCACCCACCAGATGCGTTCCAGCGACGCGGGAACAGGTCGGATGCGCGGCGCAAACGACCAGCGGCCGCTGTCGGCCTTGGCGAGCCCTCGGCTCCGGCCTCGCACCAGGAGCGTGACGAGGACCACGACGAACAGCAGCGCGTCGAGCAATCCACGCTGGTCGTTGTAGTTGTAGTTCACCAGGCTCTCGGACATGCCGATCACGACCCCGCTGACGAGAGCGAGCGGCATCGACGCCATACCCGCGATCAGTGCAACCGTGAGCACGCGCAACAGCAGTCCGGGTCCGACCCCGAGGGACGACGCTCCCGCCGGGTTCAACGGCGCGAACAACATCGCCGCCGTCGCGGCGAGCGTGCCGGCGATGACCCAGACGAGCGTCGACATCTGCTTGATGTTGACGGCCGCGAGACGCGCCGCGTCGGCGTTCGCGGCAGAAGCTCGGATCGCCAATCCGTACTTCGTTCGGTTGACGAACAACGACAGCGCGACCACAAGGATCGGAATAACGATCAACACGGTGAGTTCTTCGCTGCGCACGATCACGCCGCCGATCTCCCACGACTTCGAGAATGCGGTGGGATACGGCCGGACTTGAGTGATGTCGGGAAGGATGAGCTGGAAGAACAGGAGCAGTTGCGCGGCGCCGATCAGCGCAACGAGGAGAATGACGCGGGGCGCGGTGAAGAGGCGACGCACGATGAAGAGCTCGAGCGCGGCTCCGAAGACTGCGCCGACCGCGATACAGGCGACGAACGAGACCCAGTAGGGCACGTCCCAGTCGATGACGAGCCGGTAGAGCAACGCGGCGGAGAACGCGCCCATCTCGCCGATCGCGAAGTTGATGACCCGCGTCGACCGGAAGATCAGGATCACGCCGACCGCCATCACTGCGTAGGTGAGGCCGGTTACCGCACCGGAAAACAGGACCTGGCGCGAGACCGCCACGGTTCAGTTCCCGAGGAAGACCGCGCGCGCGAGGTCGTCGCGCAGCGCGAGCTCCTGGGCCGGGCCCTCGAATCGGATCTCGCCCTTCTCCATGAACGCCGCACGGTCTGCGACTGCGAGCGCGACATTCAGCGACTGCTCGACGATGATCATGGTCAACCCGCGCGCTTTGAGGTTACGGACGATCTCGAGCACCTGCTGGACCACGATGGGGGCGAGCCCGAGCGACAACTCGTCGATGATGAGCACCTCGGGCTCGTGGACGAGTGCCATTGCGAGCGCGAGCATCTGCTGCTGGCCGCCGGAAAGGTCCTGCGCGGGCGTCCGCATCCGCTCCGCGAGCATCGGGAAGAGCTCCAGCACGGCGTGGACCTGGCGGCGCTGTTCCGCGCGTGCCGAAAGGAACGCGGCGATACGCAGGTTCTCTTCGACGGTGAGCGGCGGGAAGGTCGCGCCGCCGCCGATGAGCTGGACGATGCCGATCTTCACGCGCACCTCGGGATCGGCATACGTCACCGTGCGCCCGTTGAAGCGGACGACGCCGCGGGACGCGACGCCGAGACCGCTGATGACGCGAAGCAGCGTGGACTTTCCCGCGCCGTTGGTGCCCAACAACGCCAGCGTCTCGCCTTGCTGCACTTCGAGGTTCACGTCGAACAGCACTTGGACCTTGCCGTAGGCGAAGTCGAGGTTGCGGACCTGGATCACCGGCACGATCGCACCCGGTTGATGGATGCGCGCGAGTTCCGCCTGCTCTTCACGCAGCTCCTCGACGACCATCGCCATGTCGCCCCGGATGTAGCGCGCACCAAATGCGATCAACCCGCCGCCGATGAGCGTCGAGGGCAAGACCACGATGACGAGCGCCGCCCGTGTCCCGTACGCGTCCGAGAGCATCCCGGTGATGATCGCTCCAAAGAACGAGCCGAACAGGAACACGTAGAGGCCGATCATCGCGGTGCCGCGGGCGCGCAGCCGGTAGGGGATGAGCGTGGAGATCACGGCGGGGAGGATCGTGAACGCGGCGCGGGCGAGCGCGGTGGCAATGGCGAGAACCGGCACGACCGTCCACACATTCGGCATCATGATCGCGACGACGAGGCCCACTCCGTAGAGCGCGATCAACAACCCGACGAATGCCATCGCCGCGGGCGGGCTCTTGCGGAACAGATCGTCGGCGCGCTTGCCCGAGATCGCAATGGCGATGATCGCGGGAACCGCAGTGATCGTGGCGACGACCCCGCGTTCGAACGCGCTCAGCCCGAGCTCGTCCTCGAAGTAGAGACTGAGGAACAAGGGCGTCGAGAACAGCGCGAAGCCGAGCGCCGCCATACCCACGAGGAAGTAGTAGAAGCTGCGGATCTGGCGCAGCCGCTCGAACGCGACCGACAGTGAGATCGGGAGCGCGTCCGCTTCCTCGGGGAGTTCCTCACCGAGGACCGACTGCATCTCGTGGCGGCCACGTCGCG
>JBEVDP010000062.1:0-3060 GCA_040513235.1 Acidimicrobiia bacterium
TCGCCTTGGCTACCAGGCGTGCGTGACGACGAACAGCTTCTCTCGATCGCGATCACGACCACCGACGCGAAGGCGCTGTTCGTGCAGTACCAAGACGCGGGCGTCGATTTCCAGGAGCGTTTGCGGGAGAAGCTGTGGAACGCGATCGAGTTCGTTGTTCGCGATCCCGACGGCAACTTGATCCTCTTCGGTTCACAGACTTAGACACTGCTGTCCAGTTGGCGTGGTGTTGCCGGGCGCGCCTCGAGTCAGGCAACCTGGCACCGAGACGGCCGCGGGCGCTCGGGCGCGGCGAGGAGACGGCATCGTGACCGGCAAACTTGCGACGAAGCGACACGACGCAATACGCGAGGAGCTGTTGGTCCAGCCCGGCGCGCCCGCGTGCCTGGAGAGGCGTGACACGAGCTGGACCGGTGGCGGGTACTACGACGACCTCTCGAAGCATGACCTCGACGCCAAAGCGAAAGCTGTCCTCGCCGAAGGCGTCAAGCAACTGTCGGATGCGCAGGAATTGCTCTGGGCGAGTGATTCGCGGGCACTGCTCGTCGTCTTCCAGGCCATCGACGCAGCCGGCAAGGATTCGACAATCGAGCACGTCATGTCCGGGGTCAACCCCCAAGGTGTGCATGTCATCTCTTTCAGGCGGCCGTCGGACGAGGAACTCGATCACACCTTCTTGTGGCGGATCGCGAGCGCGGTTCCCGAACGAGGCCGCATCGGCATCTTCAATCGGTCGCATTACGAGGAGGTCGTCGCGCTTCGGGTTCACCCCGAATGGCTCGACGCGCAGCGGCTGCCACCTGGGGACCGCGGGACTCGTTTCTGGCAGGAACGCTACGACGACATCAACGCGTTCGAACGTCACCTCGCTCGCAACGGCACCGCGATAGTCAAATTCTTCCTCCACGTCTCGAAGGCTGAACAGAAGCGCCGGTTCATCGCCCGGCTGGACAACGCGAACAAGCAGTGGAAGTTCAAAGCCGCGGACGTTGCCGAGCGTGCGCACTGGGATGCGTACATGCAAGCGTACGAGGATGCGATCACCGCGACGTCGACGCCCTGGGCACCGTGGTTCGTGATCCCGGCCGACCATAAGCGTGTGATGCAGGCAATGGTGGCGTCGATCCTCGTCGACACTGTCGATGCACTGGATCTACAGTGGCCAGTCGTGTCCGACGAGGATCGGCTCGCGAACGCCCGGGCGCGCGAGGTGCTCGAGGCCGAGCCCGACTGACCACTCCATCGCTTCCTGAGGGGTCGTCGCCAATGGTCCAGCGCTCAGCACTCGTCGAACGCTGGATACCCGGCATTCGTGCTGCGCGCACGTACGATCGAGCGTGGCTGCGATCTGATCTCGTAGCCGGGGTCGTACTGGCCGCGATTCTCGTGCCTCAGGGCATGGCGTACGCAGAACTGGCGGGCCTGCCCGCGGTCACCGGGCTGTACACGACCATCGCCTGTCTTGTCGGCTACGCGATTTTCGGACCGTCGCGGGTCCTCGTGCTGGGTCCGGACTCGTCGGTGTCGCCGCTGATACTCGCGGCGATCACACCGTTGTTCGTCGCCGGCGACACCAGCGAAGCGATTGCGCTTGCAGGGATGCTTGCCGTCTTCGTGGGCTTGATCGAGATCGGCCTCGGCCTCGGCCGGCTCGGCTTCGTCGCGGACCTGCTCTCGAGCGAGGTACGAGTCGGTTACATGAACGGTCTTGCCATCACGATCGTCGTAGGCCAGCTCCCAAAGCTGTTCGGTTACTCGACCGACGCCGACGATTTCATCGACGAGCTTGACGCGTTCGTCCACGGACTCGACGAGACGGTTGGGGAAGCGCTGGTCGTTGGCGTCGCGGTGCTCGCAGTCCTGTTGCTGTTGCCGCGCATCACGCGTCGCGTACCCGCCGTTCTCGTTGCGGTCGTCGGGGCAACGGTCGCGTCCGCGGTTCTCGATCTCGCCAGTGACGGTGTGGCCACCGTCGGTTCGTTGCCGAGTGGCGTGCCCACTCCGTCGTTGCCGTGGACGGAGTTCGGCGATGTCGGCCCGCTGTTGCTCGCCGCGCTCGGCATCACGATCGTCTCGCTGACCGACACGATCGCCACTGCGTCGAGCTTCGCGGCTCGACGCGGCGACGACGTCGATCCCGATCGCGAGATGACGGGCATGGGCGCCGCGAACGTCCTGGCCGGGTTCTTTCAGGGTTTCGCGGTGTCAACCAGTGGTTCCCGGACCGCGGTGGCCGAGCAGTCAGGAGCCAAGTCACAGGTCGCGGGCCTCGTCGGTGCGGGCGCAGTCGCGTTACTTCTCATATTGTTCAGCTCGCTGCTTTCCGACCTTCCCCAGTCGGCGCTCGCGGCCGTCGTTATCGCGGCCGCGCTGTCTCTTGCCGACCTCGGTGCGGTCGTCCGATTCTTCAAGGTCCGCAAGACTGCGTTCCTCCTGTCGATCGTCGCTACGGGCGGCGTGGTCTTCTTGGGCGTTCTCGAGGGCATCGCGGTCGCGGTCGTGCTTGCGATCGGGTTGTTCTTTCGGCGGAACTGGTGGCCGTTCGGGGCCGTGCTCGGTGAGGTCGACGGCATCCCGGGCTGGCACAGCATTGTCGACTACCCGGACGCGCGCGAGCGCGAAGGCATTGTGGTCTATCGGTGGGAGGCGCCTCTCTTCTTCGCGAATTCGGGCGCCTTCGCGCGCCAGGTGCGCGCGTTGGTCGGCGAACGGAAGCCTCGGTGGATCGTCCTTCAGTGCGAAGCGATCACGGACATCGATGTGACCGCGGCCGAGATCCTCGAACAGCTCGACGAGGAACTCAACGCGGCCGGCGTGCACATCGCCTTCGCCGAGCTGCGCGGCCGGCTGCAAGACCTCGTCGGCCGGTACGGCCTCCTCGAGACCATCGACGGTGACCACTTCTACCCAACGCTCAGGGCCGCGATCGAGGCGCTCGATCCGCGGCCGTGACGGCCGGGGCCGTCAGCCGAAGGCCAAAAGGCCGACATCGGTGTAGCCATGGGCATCACCGGGACCGAGGTCTCCAAGGAAGCCGCGGTCATGGTCCTGACCGACGAC
>JBEVDP010000063.1:0-3993 GCA_040513235.1 Acidimicrobiia bacterium
TCTTCCATGAACGGCAGCGCAGCATCTCGCAGCGTGCGCTGGCGGGGCACGAGCTGCCCGAGTTCGAACAGCCGCAAGCCGAGTTCGAGCTGGCCGTCCTCACGCTCGAGGATCCCCGCGTCGACGAGTGACCCCACGAGCCGGTGCAGCGTCGACTTCGCGATTCCCGTGCGTCGAGCGAGGTTCGCGAGCGAGATCGACACGTCGTCGGGTTCGAAAGCGGACAGGATGCAGTCGATCTTCCCGACGACCGAGCTCAGATCGTTCCGTTCAGCGGTCTGCATCGGTTCCTATCGTCGTCACCAGGAGGTCCGGGGTCAACCTTGCCTCCCGCTGAGCGGGACGTAGATCTTGGCTGGGCGAGCCCGTTTCAGGATCCTTACCGAGCCGGGACGGTCCCACGATCGGCGGAGGAGGACGCGAGGTGGGAAGAGCGACGGCGGCGATCGTCGGATCAGGAAACATCGGAACCGACTTGCTCGCCAAGCTCCAGCGGTCATCCGTCATCGAGCCGCGCTGGATGGTCGGGATCGATCCGGACAGCGACGGGCTCCGACGTGCGCGCGCGGCCGGACTCGAGGTCTCGGCCGACGGCATCGACTGGCTCCTCGGGCAAACGGAGACGCCTTCGATCGTGTTCGAAGCGACGTCCGCGCGCGTGCACGCGGCCAACGCCTCGCGCTACGCGGCCGAAGGCATCCCTGCCGTCGATCTGACGCCCGCCGCAGTCGGTCCCTACGTCGTGCCGTCCGTGAACCTCGCGGAGCATCTCGACGCACCCAACGTGAACATGATCACGTGTGGAGGGCAGGCGACGATCCCGATCGTCCACGCCGTCGCCCGCGTCGCGCCGGTGTCGTACGGCGAGATCGTCGCGAGCGTTGCGTCGCTGTCGGCGGGGCCGGGAACGCGCGCGAACATCGACGAGTTCACGAAGACCACGGCGCTCGGCGTCGAGCAGCTCGGTGGTGCCGGGCGGGGCAAGGCGATCATCATCCTGAACCCGGCCGAACCGCCGATCATCATGCGCGACACGATCTTCTGCGCAGTCCCGACGGACGCCGACGAGCAGGCGATCACGCGCTCGGTCGAAGATATGGTCGCCGAGGTCGCGACGTTCGTACCCGGCTACCGACTGCGCTCGGCGCCGCAGTTCGACGACACCCCCGATGGCAAGCGCGTCACAGTGTTCCTCGAGATCGAGGGGTCGGGCGACTACCTACCGCCCTATGCCGGAAACCTCGACATCATGACCGCGGCCGCAACACGCGTCGGCGAGGAGATCGCCCGCACTCTGCTCGGAGTATCACCATGAGCTTCTCGGCGGATATCGACGTTCGGCTGACCGATTCCGCACTGCGCGACGGGTCGCATGCAATCCGTCACCAGTTCGTGGAGGACGACGTGCGCACGATCGTCGCGGCACTCGACGACGCCGGCATGCCGGTCATCGAGGTGACCCACGGCGACGGCCTCGGCGGTTCCTCGTTCACGTACGGCATCAGCCGAACCGACGAGCGTGAGCTGATCCGGGTCGCCGTCGACACCGCGACACGATCGAAGATCGCGGTACTGATGTTGCCCGGCGTCGGCGTCATGGACGACATCCGGGCCGCGCACGACCTGGGCGCGTCGGTCGTGCGCATCGCGACGCACTGCACCGAGGCTGACATCGCGGTGCAGCACTTCCAGCTTGCGCGCGAGATCGGCATGGAAACGGTCGGCTTCCTCATGATGTCGCACACCCAGCCACCGGAGCGGCTGGCCAAAGAGGCGCGCATCATGAGCGATGCCGGCTGTCAGTGCGTCTACGTCGTCGACTCCGCGGGCGCGATGATCCTCGAGCAAGTGTCCGACCGCGTGAGTGCGTTGGTCGCCGAGCTCGGTGCCGACGCCCAAGTCGGATTCCACGCCCATGAGAACCTCGCGCTCGGTGTCGCGAACACTGTGCTCGCGATCCGGGCCGGTGCAGTGCAAGTTGACGGGTCCACGCGTCGGTTCGGAGCGGGCGCTGGGAACGCTCCGAGCGAAGCGTTGGTCGCCGTATTCACCAAGCTCGGCATCCGTACCGGAATCGACGTCTTCAAGATGTTCGACGCCGCCGAAGACGTCGTCCGCAAGGTGATGCCGGAGGAGTGCGCGCTCGACCGCCTGTCACTCGTGATGGGCTACGCCGGCGTGTACTCGAGCTTCCTGAAGCATGCGTTCCGCGCCGCCGAACGCTTCGACGTCTCGGGTGCGGAACTGCTCGTGCGCGCCGGGGAGCGGAAGCTGGTCGGCGGCCAGGAGGACCAGCTCATCGACATCGCAATCGAGCTCGCCGCCGAGTCGAATGCGCAGGCCTAGCCACGCGCCGTCAGTGCACCGCCGGCAGCAGGCCGGTACCGATCGATTCCATGAGGTCGAACGGAAGGTTGTAAGAACCCACGTGCTGCAGCTGCATTCGGGTCGCGCCACAGTCGGCGAGTGTCTGCACCCGCTTCGCGATCTCCTCCACGGTTCCGAACATTGAGAAGGTTCGGGCAAACGCCAGCGCGTCGGCGTCGCTGACCCACCGGCTGCACACCTCGACGGCGCGCTCCCAGTCTTCGGCGTGCACGAGGTCGGGATACACCTCGGGGACGCGGTCGGGAACGTCGATTGCGATGTCCGCGAGCGCAAGGAGCCGGTGGCCGCCGGTCTGTGCGATTCCCGCGCAGATCGGCTTCAAGAGCCGGGCGTCGCGCTCCACGTCGTCGGTCACCATCGTGAACGCGGAGACGACGACATCGATCGACGAAGGGTCACGTCCCGCCGCTTCCGCTCCGCGGTGCACGTGGTCGAGGCTTCGTTCCAACGCAGGAGCCGACGCGCCGCTGAGCACGATCACGCCGTCGGCGATGGATCCCGCGACGGCCAGATTCTTCGGCCCGTTGGCGGCCATGTACGTCGGTATGAGGCCCGCGGCGTCGCGGAGGTGCATTGGCCCCCCACCGAAGTCGACGGCCTCACCGGCAAGCAGCGTGCGGACCTGCTCCATGCCGGTGCGGAGCCGCGCACCCGGCGTCGGTCGCTCGCCCAACGGCCGCAGCGCGCTGTCACCAGCGCCGAACGCGACGATCAACCGGTCCGGTGCGAGCTCTTGGACCGTGCGAATCGCCGACGCGACGACAGACGGGTGGCGCGTGGTGACATTCGTGACCGCGATCCCGATGCTGACGCGCTCGGTCGTCGCCGCGACGGTGCACGCCGTGGCCCAGACGTCGCGCCACAACAGCTGCGAGTCAGGGAGCCACACCGTGTCGAACCCGAGCGCTTCGGCGCGCTGCGCGGCGGCCGCGACCGTTCGCGCGTCGCGGCACAACGGCAGCCGGATACCGAGCCTCACGTCGTACGCGCTTGCGAGACGCGATCGATCGAGATCGCGGCGATCAGGATCGTGCCGGTCACGACGTCTTGCCAGAAGGCCGAGACGCCCATCAAGCCGAGGCCGTTTCGCAACACGCCGATGAACAACACGCCGACGACCGTCCCGCCGACACCTCCACTTCCGCCGCTGAAGCTCGTGCCGCCGAGAAGCACCGCGGCCGCAGCCGAGAGTTCGATGCCGGTACCGGCCACCGGTGCGGCGGCGCCGAGCCGGCCGACCTGGATGACGCCCGCGAGGCCGGCGAAGAAGCCCGAGATCGCATACACGGCGACGATCACCGCAACCACGTTGATGCCGGAGAGCCGGGCCGCTTCCTTGTTCCCTCCTACGGCGTATACCGCGCGCCCGAAACGCGTGAGGTGCAACACGAACAGCGAGATGAAGAAGACCGCGATCATGAGAAGGACGGGGATCGAGATGCCCAAGAGCTTTCCGTCGCCGATGTCGGCGACGGCCGAACTCGACATGCGTTCGGTTTGCCCCTCGGTATAGACAAAGACGGCGCCGCGTATCAGCGACAACGACGCGAGCGTCACGACGAAGAACGACAGCCCGGCCTTCCCGATGAGCATGCCGTTCAGCAG
>JBEVDP010000064.1:0-6809 GCA_040513235.1 Acidimicrobiia bacterium
GAATCGTTGGCGGCGACCAGCGGCGCACCCCGCACGAGCGCTTCGAGGGCGGGCAGTCCGAAGCCTTCGTAGCGGGATGCGATGCAGCACGCCGACGCGCGCCGGATCAGTGCGTCCACGGTGCGCCACGGCAGCTCGCCGATCACGTGCACTCCCGGTCCGTCGATGCCGCGTACGTCGCCCCACCCGCGTGGCCCCACGATGACGAGCGTGAGTTCGGGGCGCCGCGTCCGGAGTCGCTGCGTCGCGGCGACGATCGTCGGCAGGTCCTTGCGCGGCTCGACCGTACCCACCGTCAAGAGGAATGGCTCTCGGATGCCGCACCGCGCGACAACGGCGTCGATTTCGCTCGGATCGCGCGGCAGGGGCGAGTTCACGCCGAGCGGCGCGAGTAGCACGTCGTCGGCCGCGAAACCTTCGCGTATCAGTTCGTCGCGCGTGAAGGTCGACGGCGACAGCACGAGCGTCGCTTCGCGGCGGGCGATCTCGAGACCGCGCCGGTGGAAGGAAGCGCCGCGCGGTGTGGTGCCATCGGGGAAACGCATGAACGCGATGTCGTGCACCGTCACGACCAGCGGCTGCGCGCGAATCGGGGGAATCGCCAGGCTCGGGGCGTGCACCACATCCGCGTCGATCCGCACGACCGGTCGCCGGAGCCGGTGCCACAGCTCGTAGCGGACGCTGCCGTGCGGCGCGCCGAGATCGATCCACGGAACCGCGGCGGGGATCGTCCGCGGGCGGGAGCCGGCGGCGAAGGCCACCGGTTCGACGCCGAACGCGGGCAGCCGGGCCACGAGAGCAGTGATGTAGAGCCCGATCCCGCCGGGAACCGGCTGGTGCAACTGTCCGGCATGGACGGCCGCGCGCATCACGAGGAGGTCCGCGTCCCGACCAGGCGCCGGTAGCACGACGCGAGCGCGCGGGCCGCGTCTTCCCACGAAAACTGGCGGACGCGGTCGCGGCCCCGCGCGACGAGTTCACGACGCGTCGTGTCGTCGTTGATCACGCGCGTGATGGCGTCGGCGAGCTGCTGCACATCGGTGGCATCGACAAGGAGCGCGGCATCACCGGCCACCTCGGGGATCGAACCGGCGCGCGCCGCGACGACAGGAACGCCGGCAGTCATGGCTTCGAGCACGGGAAAGCCGAAGCCTTCGTATATCGATGGGTACGCGAGCACGGCGGCGCGATCGAGCAGCGCACGTCGGCCGGCGTCGGTCACGGCGCCGGGGAGCACAACGCGCGGCCCGACGTCGTGCGTCAGCCGCGTGATCGCGGCGTCGACACTGCCACGCGCCGGGCCATCTTGACCCGCGATCACGAGGTGGAGATCAGGTTGCTCGCGCGCGACCAGCCCGAACGCGTCGACGAGGTGCGCGAGGTTCTTGCGGGGTTCGATCGTGCCGATCGCGAGCACGAACGGCGCGCCATCGAGTCGCGCCTCCACTTCCGGTGGCACCTCCGCCACGGTACCGATCGCGGGAACGCCCAGGGGGATCACCACCAAGCGGCCATCGCGTTCGAGTCCGGGCCCGAAGATCTCCTCGATCTCGCCCGCGACGAACTTCGAGGTCGTGTGCACGGTTGCACCACGCGCGACCGCCCGCCGGACGATCGGCACGTACGCCCGCACATCCGGACTGCACAACTCCGGGTAGCGCACGAACGAACAGTCGTAGACGCTGACCATCGTCGGGAGCTTGCTGGGCGGCGTGAGGTAGTTGGTGGCGTGCACGACGTCGGCCGGCCGCAGCCACCTGTCGATGCGCGGCCCCTCAATCCGCCCCCACGCCCGCAACAGGATGCGAGCGGGGATGGGAACGAAGCGTGTGTCCGACGGAACGTCCGGCCGGTGTTGGCGGGCACGCGCGCTCAGCGTGTACGGGCTGATCGCAGGTGCTGCCTCCAGGCCTTGGAGGGCGCTCAGGATCTCCGCCACGGCGCTCCCGATGCCCGTGCGGAGGCCGATGAGCGGCGTGACATCGATCGCCACGTTGGGACGGGCGTTCGCCGGCACTGCTCGTTCGTAGCACACTCGGCCCAGGAGGGCGCGCCGCACCAATGCTGGATCGCGGCGCCGGTGTGTGGTTCTCTGTTCCCTTCGAATGCGGAGGGGCCCGCCGATAGGAACTGCGCGCGCGGTCGCGCCAATGGGGTATCCGTGAACGAACGTAAGAGTCGCGAGCCAGAGGGCCACGACGACTGCCCCGCGTGCCGAGGCCCATCAGCCGATCAGGACGCGGGGCCGAGCCGGCACCACCTCAGCCGCCGGTCGGCGCTGCGCCTGGCTGTCGGCGCCGGTGCCGCGCTCGTCGTCGCTCCGCACGTGCGCGCCGAGCCCCGTCCTGTCGGCATCGCGGCGGCGCGCCCCATCGCCGCTCCTCGACCCGAATGGCCGATCCCGCCAATCGTCACGCGCGCCGCATGGGGTGCCAACGAAGGCATCCGGCACGGCGGTCAGGAATACGACACCGTCATCGAGAAGCTCGTCGTCCACCACACGGCCACACCATCGAATCCGGCCGATCCGGCGGCCGCGCTACGAGGCGTGTACACGCACGCGGTCACGTCGGGCGAATACATCGACCTCCAGTACAACTGGATGATCGACCACAACGGTCGGATCTACGAAGGCCGGTGGGCGAGCGACTATCCACCCGGCGTCGCCCACACCGGTGAGGCGAACGGCGCGAACGTGCGGGGCGGGCATGCGGAGGCGCACAACTCGCGCACCATCGGTGTCTGCTTCATCGGCACGTACACGAACACCATGCCGCCCGACGTCGCGATCGAAGCGCTGGTGCAACTCCTCGCGTGGAAGTGCGCGCGGTGGGGCATCGACCCGATGGGCAACGGTGCCTACGCAAACGCGACCGGCGGAATTTCCGGGCTGTGGAACATCACGTCGCACCGCGAGACGAAGATCGCAATCGGCGACGGAACCAACTGCCCGGGCGATCCACTCATCAGTCTGCTACCGCAGATCCGCGAACGCGTCGCGGCCCGCCTGCGCGACGGCTCGACCGGCTATTGGATCGCATCGGGCGAGGGTCGCCTGTTCGCGTTCGGTCAGGTTCCCGACCACGGCGACACGCGCCGGCTCGGCATTCCCGCCCAGATCATGGGTATCACTGGCCACCCGTCGGGCCAGGGTTACTGGACCTACGGCGTCGACGGCGGCGTGTTCTCCTTCGGTGCCGCCCAGTTCTTTGGTTCGACCGGCGGCATGCGCTTGAACCGGCCCATGATCGGCATGGCCGGTGTGCCCGACGGGAACGGCTACTGGCTGGTCGCGAGCGACGGCGGTGTGTTCTCGTTCGGCTCGGCGCAGTTCTACGGCTCGACGGGCGCGCTGCGTCTCAACTCGCCGGTGCTCGGCATGTGCCCAGCTCCCGGCGGCGGCGGATACTGGCTGTACGCCCGTGATGGCGGCATCTTCTCCTTCGGCAACGCGCAGTTCTACGGCTCGACCGGCGGGATCCGCCTGAACAAGCCGATTGTCGCGATGGCGGCGCGTCCCCAGGCCGATGGGTACTGGCTCGTTGCCGAAGACGGCGGCGTGTTCGCGTTTGGCGGCGCGCAGTTCCACGGTTCGACGGGCGGCATACGGCTCAACTCCCCGGTGATCGGCGCGATCGCGACGACGACGGGCAACGGCTACATGCTGCTCGCGCGCGACGGCGGTGTGTTCTCGTTTGGTGATGCACCGTTCTACGGGAGCGCCGCGGGTCTTGTCGCGGGCAACGCCGTCGGCTTCGCCGGCCGCCTCCGGCCGTAGCGCGGCGCGCGCTACACGCGGATCGCCTACACGCGAATTGGGTGGTCGGCGCGGGCGAGCATCTCGTCGTCGCCCGCGCTGTCGCCGTACGCCCAGATCACTGCGGGCTCCATGCCGAGGTACTGCTCCAGCCGGGCGACCTTCGCGGGCCCGCGGCAGTTCCCGTCGATCAGGCGGCCGGTGCAACGGCCGTGCACGTCGTACTCGAGCCGGCTGCACAGCAGCGCGTCGATCGCGAGCGCGTCGGCGACGGGCTGGAGGTACGCGTCGAGCGTGGCCGACACGATCACGACCTCGTGACCTTCGGCGCGGTGCCACGCGATGCGCTCGCGCATCTCGGGCCGGATCTTGTGCGCCGCGAGATGGTCGCCATAGGAACGTCCGGCGGCGGCAATCGCGTCGCGCGTGCGGCCGCCGAGCACGCGCCCGAGGAAGCGCTGCTTCGTGTCGTCGCGGTCGGTCCGGCCGAGGACGACGCCCGCGATCCGCGGGCTCTCGGCAGCAAACGCGAGCGCGACGCGCGGCCACCCCGCGACCCGACCGACGAAGCCTGCGAGTGTGTCGCGCCGTGTCAGCGTGCCGTCGAAGTCGAACGCGGCGACGGCTTTCAGAACGGCAGCTTCCGGAACACCGGCCGGGGCAGGTGCCGGAGACCCGACATGACAAATCGCAGCGCGGGAGGAATCCACACCACTTCCCGGTCGCGTTCGAGCGCGTGCACGATCGCTTCACCGACTGCCTCGGGCGTCGTCGAGAGCGGAGCCGCCTTCATGCCCGCTGTCATCTTCGTGGTCACGAAGCCGGGCCGGACGATCAGAACGTGCACGCCGGTGCCCACCAGGCTGCTGGCCAGGCCTTGGAAGAACGCGTCGGCGCCGGCCTTCGACGATCCGTACACGAAGTTCGAACGCCGCGCTCGTTCGCCCGCGACGCTCGAGAGCAGCACGACCGTGCCGTGGCCCTGCTCCTTCATGCGCTGCGCGAGCGGCACGGTCACCGACACGACGCCGGTGTAGTTCGTCTGGACGATGTCGAGCGCGTCGGCCGCGTGCCGTTCGGCTTGCTCCTGGTCGCCGAGGACACCGAACGCGACGAGCACGACGTCGAAGTCGCCGAAGCGATCGAACGTCGTGGTCACGAACTGCTCGTGCGTGGCGAAGTCGGTCGCGTCGAACGCGACGACGTCCACGTCGGACGCACCGGCCGCGCGCAGCGTCTCGACGGTGGGGTCGAGCGCTTCGGGCTTGCGGCCCGCGAGCACGACGCGCACCCGCCGCTTTCGGCCCAGCTCGGCGACCGTCGCCACCGCGATGTCGGAGCCGCCACCGAGCACGAGCACGGACTGCACCGAACCCATGGAGTCCTTCATCGTGTGCCTGCCTTGTCGGTGCCGGACAGCGAGAGCCGGCGGTCCATGTCGCTGCGCAGCGCGGAGCGCGGGTCGAGCCGGGCGCGAGCTTCGCGCCACCGATCGAGCTCCGGGTACATCGCAGGGAGGAGTTCGGGCGCGAGGCGCGAGTCCTTCGTCAGATAGACGCGCCCGCCCGCTTCCACGATGAGCGCGTCGAGACCGTCGAGCAGATCGCCGAGGCCGGCGCGCCCGACCGGGATGTCGAGCGCGAGGCTCCACCCCGGCATCGGGAAGCCGAGTGGCCCGCCGCTGTCGTGCTCGAATCGCTTCAGTACCGCGAGGAACGAAGCGCTGCCCGCCGCGCTGAGCCGTTCGAGGGTCGTTCGCACCACTGCTTCGGCACCGTAAGGCACGACGTACTGATACTGCACGAATCCGCGTGGCCCGTAGATGCGGTTCCAGTCGCGCACCGCGTCGAGCGGATGGAAGAAGGCGGTCATCGTCTGGATGTGGCCGGCGCGGACGCGCGGCGATTTGCGGAACCACATCTCGTTGAACGCCCGGATCGAGAGTGGGTTCAAGAGCCCGGCGGGCACGATTGGCGGCGCCGGGCCGAGACTGATCGGTTGGAACCGGCGTGCGTCCGCGCGCCGCGCAGCGGGGAGCTCGGCAAGGGTTGTGTGGTTGCCGCGCGTGAGCACCGACCGGCCGAGGTGGCGTCCGCGCGCGATGCAGTCGATCCACGCGACGGAATAGCGGTAACGCTCGTCGTTGTTCAGCATGCGGGCCATGCAGTCGTCGACGTCGGTGGCCCGCTCGGTGTCGACCGTCAGCAGGGCGGTCTCGACCGGCTGTAAGCGCAGCGTCGCCTCGGTGATGATGCCGGTCAGTCCCATGCCGCCCGCGGTCGACCAGAACTCATCGGGGTGTGTCTCGCGGCCGACCGCGATCGTGCCGTGGACCGGTGTCACGAGTTGGAACCGCTCGACGTAGTCGCAGAACGAACCGTGGCGGAACTTGCCGTGGATGTCGGACGCGATCGCGCCCCCGACCGTCACGTAGCGGGTCCCGGGCACGACCATCGGGAACCAACCGAGCGGGAGCAGGCTGCGCATGAGCGTGTCGAGGCTCGCGCCAGCTTCGACGGTACACGTGCCCTTGTCGAGGTCGACTTCGAGCACGCGGTTCATCGCGGTGAGGTCGAGCACCGATCCGCCCGCGTTCTGGGCCGCGTCGCCGTAACTGCGCCCGAGCCCACGCGCAAGTGTGCCGCGAGGACCTGCACTCGCGAGTCTTGCGACGACCTCGGCGGCGTCGCGCGGCGCGGACACGCGCGCCGCCGTCGGGGCGGTCCGGCCCCAGCCCGAAAGCACCTCGACGCGCTCGTCGATCAGGTCGTCACCACTACGCATAGTGCACGGCACCGGCGAACAGGAGTACCCACGCGAGGCCGATGGCGAGGAGCCAGCGGTCGGAGAGGACGAGGTCCTCGGGCGCGCCGCCGCGGCCCTGTTCGAGCAACAGCGAATAGCGCAGGATGCCGAGTACGAACGGGATGATCGACAACTCGAACCAGGTCTGGTCGCCGACGGCCTCCGATCGCTCGAATGCCCACAGGCAGTAGGCGAGGATCGCGACGCTCGAAGCCACCGCGCGCACGTAGTTGAGGAAGGCGAACGA
>JBEVDP010000065.1:0-4039 GCA_040513235.1 Acidimicrobiia bacterium
GCCTCATCGATGCTCCCGTCCTTGACGTTCTGGCGCACCATCATCACGCTCATCTCGTTCTCCTTCGCGTCCGGTTGGTCCGTCACACTGAAGACCCGTCGCGACGAGAGAATGTGACGGCTGCTTCCGTCATGCTTGGGAATCGAAGATCGCGAGGTCGAGACCGGCGAGGCGCTCGGGGTCGACGAGGATGTCGATCGTCGTGATCCGCCCGTTCTGCAGCGTGAGTGCGCCGATCGAGTAGACGTCGCCGTTGCGCAGTGCGACCCAGCCGGCCGCGCCGTTGACGAGCGCGGGCCGCGCGACGAGGCCGAGCTGCGAGAAGGCCATCGCGCTGCGGGCGACGTGCTCGGCACCGCGAATCTCGACGACGAGTCCGTCGCCCATGTCTGCACGGCGCACGACGTCGGGATCGAGCACGGCGAGCAGGGCGTCGAAGTCTCCATCGCGCGCGGCGGCGAGAAAGGCTTCAACGACTTCTTGCCGTGTGGCCGGGTCGGCGTCGGGGGTCGTGTCCGCACCGCGGACGCGGCGGCGTCCGCGGCTCGCGAGTTGGCGCGCCGCTTCGGGCGAGCGGTCGAGAATGGCGCCGATCTCGTCGAACGGAACCGAGAACATGTCGTGCAGGACGTAGGCGAGCCGTTCGGCCGGCGACAGCGTCTCGAGCACGACGAGGAGCGCGAGGCCGACAGAGTCGGCGAGCAGCGCCTGGTGCTCCGGGGTGACGCCGTCGGCGCGGTCGACGATCGGGTCCGGCAGGTGTGCATCGAGGAGCTCCTCGCGACGCGTCTTGCGTGAGCGGAGCATGTTGAGCGCGACACGTCCGACGCCAACGCGTCATTGACTGCTCGATGAACTGTCGCAATGATGGCCGCCGTCGCGCTCCGGTCAACACGAGGGGCGTGCGTCGTTTCGCAACTCGGACCGGAGGTAACGGAATGCTGCGATCGCTCAGCTGCCGCGGGATCGGGCGACGGGCGGCGAACGTCAGGCGAGCGGCTGCCTGCGCGCTCGTCGCCGTCGCGTGCATTGCGACGGCGACCCCGGCGAGTGCGCGCGCTTACCCGGAGTCCATACCGCTGCCCGTCGACTTCCAGCCGGAAGGCATCGCAGTCGGACCGGGCTCGGTGTTCTACGTGAGTTCGATCGCTTCCGGCGACATCTACCGCGGCGATCTGCGAACCGGCGCCGGGGCCGTCTTCGTCGACGCCCCGACGGGAAGCGCCGCGCTCGGCCTCAAGGTTGACCAGCCGCATCATTTGTTGTTCGTCGCCGGCGGCCCCACCGGCGCGGCATATGTGTACGACACGCGCACCGGCGCAAGCGTTGCGACCTACCAGTTCGCCCCGAGCGGTGCTTCGCTCCTGAACGACGTCGTCGTGACCCGTGACGCCGCGTACTTCACGGATTCCTTCGCCCCGGTCCTGTACAAGATCCCGATCGACTCGCACGGCACCCTGGGCGCGGGCAGCACGATCGTTCTCACCGGTCCGGCGGCTTCGTTCATTCCCGGCGCGTTCAACCTCAACGGGATCGACGCAACGCCGGACGGCTCGACGCTGATCGTGAGCCACGCAGACCTCGGTCAGGTGTTCACGATCGATCCCGTCACCGGTTCGAGCGAGGTAATCGACGTCGCCGGTCTCGTGCCGGGCACGCTCGACGGGCTGTTGCTGCAAGGCCGGACGTTGTGGGTCGTCGAGAACTTCGCGAACACGCTCGTCGGCGTAACGCTGAGCCCCGATCTGTCGAGCGGCGCGATCACGTCGGTGATCCAAAGCCCACTGTTCCAGGTACCCGCGACCGTCGCGCGGCACGGCGACCGGCTCGCCCTCGTCAACACCCGCTTCGACCTCGGCTTCCCGCCTCCGTTCGGGCCTGGCGCACCTCCGGGCACGGAGTTCAACGTCGCGGTCGTACGCGCGCACTGACTCAACTGCCGGTGTCCTCGGTGGTTGCGATGCCCGCCCGCAGCCGCTGTCATCAGCGCGCGCAGTCGCTCGGGCTCGGCGAAGGCAGCCCTGACGCTTCAAGTCTCGTCGACGCTCGACAGTGGCTCGTTGGCGAGTTCGGCCATCCGTGCGAGCCCCTTCTCGGCGTCGTCAGCGAGGCGTGCGGCGGCGGCCTGCACCGCCGGGTCGTCGCGCTGCGACGGTTCGATACGCGCGGGGTTCAGGGCGCAGCTGTTGGCCCATGCGGCGATGTCCGGCTCCGCGCCGAAGGTACGCGCGGCGACGGTTCCGCGAACCTGCATCCGCGCCCAGCTGGCAGCATCGTCGGGGAGAACGTTGGGCGGACACAACCGGTTGCGCTCGCGATCGTCGTCGCGGGTTGCTTCCACATAGCCGGCCAGAGCCGCGTTGAAGCATGGGAAGCCGACCCGGATCGTCTGGAGGCGGATCTTGTCCGGCGACCACACGGGAACGAGCGGTGGGTACTGCAGTCCGGAAGCGGCGCAGTGCACGATGAGCGAACCCGGCGCCAGTGGGACGGACCCGTGCTCGAGAGCGATCTCGCGGCGGGTGACGTGTTTGATGTGTCCGAGACGAACGACGTTCTCGATCGTGCGGAGCACATCGAGCTCCCATGCGCCGAGAGTCGGGGTCTTGGCCATCGTCGGAAGCACGTCCGTGTCGATCCGAAGCATGTCACCGGCAGCTTCGAGGCGAAGAAAGAGATCGTCGAGCGACTCGGCATTGGCGGCCGCCGCCATGGTGTCCGCAGCAAGCCCGATCGCCACCGCCGGATCGGGCTGGACGACGGCGCGGTTGAGCATCCAGGGATCACGAGGACGTACCCAGACGATGCGCTCTGGCTCCACGCCGTTCGCCAACAACCACACGATTCCGTCGGTGGCAGTCTTGCCGGAGCCGACGATCACGTAGCTGCTCGGCGCCGCGGTCAGCCGGGCGAGCTCGTTGATCGCGACGACCGCGACGTCGTCAGCAACACCGAACGGCGGGGGCGTCGTCGCGGGGATCGTCGGCGAGAGGTAGGTGGCGTCCACGACGCGGCGGCGCACGTCGACCGCAACGGTCTCGCCCGACACCCGCGACGTCACGAGGTGGGCGGAGCCGTCGGTGTGATATTCACTCGCGCCGAGGAAGGTGACGCGGCCCGACTCGATGAAGCGGCGATGCAGGATGTCGTCGTAGTACGCCCGGATCTCCGCTTGACGGGCCCGTTCCTGAAGCCCCGCCTCCGGGCCACTTTGTTGCACGGCGCCGCGACCGAGCACGGTCGACGCGACGCCGTAGAACACAGACGCCTGATGGAGTTGCACAAATGGATACGCGTCCTGCCAATGCCCGCCGGCGGCGTGGCGACGGTCGACGAGCGCGACGTGAACATCCGCGTGATCGATGAGGGCGTCCGTGAAGGCCATGCCCATCGCGCCCGCGCCCACGACGAGGTAGTCCGTCTCCGACGAACCGGTCGCCATGTGCTGCCTCCAGTCGCATCAACGAGCGCGGCCGACGGATACTACGAGGCGCCTCGTCGCGTCGCGGAGCAGTCGGGTCCGTGCGACGTGCGCGGGGAAGGTTCACCCGGTCGGGTCGTGGACCAATTGCGTGCCACGAGAGTCTTGTTCCGCGGCGTACGGTTTGATTGCGGCTCACGGTCGAGCGAAAGGTACTTACGTGCGAGCGGCGCTTCGGGAGAATCACGGCGAGCGGTTCTCGGGTGTCGTGCACGCGCAGCGGAAGGGCCTCGCTTGGCGGCGGCGTGGTTCGCTGCGGTCGCGGCGCATTGCTTGGCGTTGTGTCCGCGCGTGTTCTGCCGGCCCGGATCGGCGCCTCGGCGTTGCGCCGCACACGCACCGGCTCGTGGTCGAGCATGCGACGGGCCTGTTGGAGGTGGTGGTGCGAGGGCCGTGGGGCGCGCTCGCGCTCGTCGAGTTGCGCGACGCCGTACTTCGCTTCGCGCGCCTGCCGGTCGCGTGAACCTGGCTCGTCACCGCGCCTTCGCTGGTCCGGCGTCGACACGCCCCGTCCTAGGAGTTCGTTCACCTTCTTCCGGCCAATCCGGCACCAAACCA
>JBEVDP010000066.1:0-2799 GCA_040513235.1 Acidimicrobiia bacterium
CGCAGGTGGCGCGCGATGTCGGCCATCCACATGAAGTCGCCAGTGCCAGCCTCCGCGAACACCAGGCGGTCACCGGGATCGATCACGGTCGACACGGCCGCGCGAACCAACGCAGCTTTCGTCCGCGAGCGGACGGTCGTACGGACGGCGTAGCCGCGCTCGAGCAGGGTGACGATGCACCAGCCGGCGACGTAACCGGTGCCGCCGGTCACGAGGACGGTCGCCCGCGTCACCACGTGTCGATGTTCGGGCGCTTCTTGCCGGCGCGCGTCGCGGGCGTGTGCGCGGTGAGCATCATCGTGATCCAGCGGCGCGTGTCGGCGGGGTCGATCACGTCGTCGATCTCGAAGTAGGTCGCCATGTTGACAGCTTTGCCGTGCTCGTACATGCGCTCGACCATCTCCCGGTACGCGCGCTCGCGCGCGTCCGCGTCGTCGATCGCTTCGAGCTCGCGCCGCTGGCCGAGCCGCACCGCACCTTCGAGATTCATCCCGCCGAACTCGCCGGTCGGCCACGCGACGCAGAACTGCGGTGCCTTGAACGAGCCTCCGGCCATCGCCTGCGCGCCGAGGCCGTAACCCTTGCGCAGGATGACCGTCCCGCACGGTACGGACAGGTTGGCGCCGGTGACGAACATGCGTGCCATGTGGCGCACCGCGCCCTCAGCTTCGGACGCAGGCCCGACCATGAAGCCGGGCGTGTCGCACAGGAACAGGATCGGCACGTCGAACGCGTCGCAGCACTGCATGAACCGCGCGGCCTTGTCGGCACCCGGAGTGTCGATCGCTCCGCCGAGATGCGCGGGATTGTTCGCGACGATGCCTACAGCGCAGCCCTCCACCCGCGCGAGCGCGGTAATGATGCCCAGGCCGAATCCCGCGCGTAGCTCCAGTACCGAATCGGTGTCGCACAGCGCGTCAATGACGGCACGCACGTCATAGGCGCGTACCCTGTTCTCCGGGATGAGATGGCGCAGCGCGCGCTGATCGGCGCAAGTCCACTCGGACGCGCCGGCGCGGAAGTACGACAGGTACCGCTTGACGACCGCCACGGCTTCCGCTTCGTCGCGCACGACGATGTCGACGACGCCGTTCGCGACCTGGACCTCGACGGGTCCGATTGCGGTCGGCTCGTAGCTGCCGAGCCCGCCACCTTCGATCATCGCCGGGCCGCCCATGCCGATGTGCGAACCTTCGGTCGCGATGATGACGTCGCAACAACCGAGCAGCGCCGCGTTCCCGGCGAAGCAGTATCCCGTGGTGATACCGATGAGCGGCACGAGGCCGCTGAGCTTGGCGAAGAGATGGAACGCGAGCACGTCGAGGCCCGCGACCGTCGCGCCGTCGGTGTCTCCCGGGCGACCACCGCCGCCTTCGGTGAAGAACACGACCGGCAACCGCATGCGCGCGGCGAGCTCGAACAGGCGGTCCTTCTTCTCGTGGTTCCACATGCCCTGCGTCCCCGCGAGCACGGTGTAGTCGTACGACATCGCCACGACCTGCCGCCCGTTCACCGTGCCGACACCGCCGACGAGGCCGTCGGCCGGTGTGCGCTCGATGAGCTCCTGGAGCGGTCGGCGCCGGCGTTGTCCGGCGATGACGAGCGGTGCGTACTCCACGAAACTGCCGTCGTCGACGAGGTCGGCAACATTCTCGCGTGCGGTCCGGCGGCCGGTCGCGTGGCGCCGGTCGACGGCGTCGGTTCGGCGATCGTCACGGCCCACGGCGTGTCGTTCGAGCACCTCGGCCAAGTCGGGTCGGACGCGATCGAGGTCGACGGCCGCGACGGCGTCGGCTTCGACGCCGCCGCTCTGGTCACGCGCCTCGATCACGACGAGTGCGTCACCCTCCATGACCGTCTCGCCGACCGCGGCGGCGAGCGCCGTGACAACTCCCGCGCGCTCGGCCGAGACGACGTGCTCCATCTTCATCGATTCGAGCACGACGAGCTGCTGGCCCGCGCGCACCTCGTCGCCCTCTCGGACATCGATCGACACGATCGTGGCCTGCATCGGCGCGTGAACAGTAGGCACGGCGCTTGTCTAGCCCTACACGGTGATCGTCGTCAGGTCGTCGCCAATTGCGATCGGATCGGAGAAGTGCACCTGGCGGCGATCCTCGGACCGGGTAGACAATCGCACGATGTACTGGCTGTTGCTGTACGACGTCGTCGACGATTTTGTCGAACGGCGGGGCGAGTTCCGTGCTGAGCACCTCGAGCTTGCGCGGGCCTCTGCCGAACGAGGGGAACTGCTCTTCGGAGGTGCGCTCGCCGATCCCGCAGACGGCGCGGTGCTGCTGTTCCGGGGCGACACGGCCGCCGGGGCCGAGACGTTCGCGCGCGCCGACCCGTACGTCGTGAGTGGACTCGTCACCGACTGGCGGGTTCGCGGCTGGTCGGTCGTGGTGGGTGCGCTCCACTCGACGTCGGACTGACGCGCGGAGCGCTGAACGCCAGCGCGGTTCCGAGGGCCACCGCGGTGAGGATGTGCCAGGCCGCGTTGGGCTGCAGCGGACTGTCAGGTAGGCGCCCAGATCATGACCGCGCCTCGTTCGGCCCGTCGACGCGCGTTCGGTCGTATTCGGCCAGCACCGCGTCGATGCGGTCGAACAGTGTCTGGTCTGCAGGGTGCACGGGCGAGGGGGTGGAAGCAGGAACCGCTGCCAGGGGAGTGTTCATGGCGTCCTCCTCGGATCGTCACGACCCCTGACCGCTGATCCCCGTTTCCGCTTACGGTGGTGCGATGAACGTTCTCATGATCGGGGGGACCGGCCCGAGCGGCATCCCGATCGTGCGCCG
>JBEVDP010000067.1:0-7490 GCA_040513235.1 Acidimicrobiia bacterium
GCTTCTCCCGCAAACGCTCCTGGAAATCGACGCCCGCGTCTTGGTACTGCACGAACAGCGCCTTCGCGTCGGTGGTCGTGATCGCGATCGAGAGAAGCTGTTCGTCGTCACGCACGCCTGGTAGCCAAGGCGATTCGTCGTTGTGACGAAGATTGAACGCGACATCGTCGCGGCGGACCTCGCCCCAGAAGGGCGGTTCGCCGTACGTGTAGCTGACGTCGAAGCCGAGCGTGTCGCGATAGAACTCAAGGGCGCGTTCGAAGTCGGTGACGATCACGACGGGCAGCGCTCGCGTCATGCGCATTTCAGTGACCCGTCGGCCACGACGCGTCGTTCGGCCGTGCGCTCACATCGCTCATTCCAAGACGCGCAGCGCGGCTTCGGCTATGTCGACATCTTCCGAGTAGTGGCCGCCGCTCACGCCGATCCCCCCGACGACCTCATCGTCGACGACGATGGGGAAGCCGCCGCCGAAGATGACGAGGCGGTCGATGCCCGCGGTCGCGCCGTCGGCCAGCGGCGGGTCGTCCTTGATGAAGTCGTGCCACGCGTGTGTGGGCATTCCGAAACCGACCGCGGTGTACGCCTTGTCCTGGGCCACCTGGATGCTGAGCAGCGGTGCCCCGTCCATGCGCTCCAACGCCTTGAGCACGCCCGCGGCGTCGACGACGGCGATCGTGAAGGCCTTGCCGAGTTCGGCGCCGCGCGCCGCGCCGGCTTCGATCAGCCGCCGTGTCAGCGCGGCCGACACGGTGTGTTGGACGATCGTGGTCTGGCTGTCGCTCACGCGGATCCCTCCGTCTCGGTGTCGTTGGCGAACGAACTCTACGGCGTGACGCCCTGGACATCGGCTTTCCCGCCGGGAGGGTCGCCGTAGATCGCCGTCTCGATCTTGTCCTGGATACTCGTGTACCAGGCGTCGTCGCCGTCGTCGACGATTACGTTCGTCAGCAGGATCGTGACGAGCCCGCGGTCGGGGTACCTGACATACGCGGATTGGAATCCCTCGTATCGCCCCGGGTGGAAGACCGTGACTTCACCACCGGGACTCCGCTCGACGCACCAGCCGTACGCATAGGAACCAGACCGCCCCGGCATGCGCACGTGCGGAGCGAAGAGACGTCGGGTGGCCTCGGACGAAAGCACGGTCCCGCTCGCGAGCGCGACTTCCCAGCGATGGAGATCGAGAACGGTGGATGTCACGCCGGCGGCCGCGCGGACGCTCCAGTCGCGCGCCCAGTCAGTGGTACCGGGAAGCACAGGTTCGAGCGCGCTGAACGTGCCGTCGGCGCGGCGATGGCAGCGATAGCCGTGCGCGTGTACGCGCCCGCTCGACCACGCCGATGCGTCGAAGCAGCCGGAACTCGTCATGCCGAGCGGCCGAAAGAACCGACTCGCAAGCACTTCCTCGTAGGAACTCCCAGCGACGGTCTCGATGATGGCCCCCAACAAACCGAAGCCGGCGTTCGAGTAGCGGCAGCGCGCTCCCGGGACCGACTCCATCGGGGTCTCCCTCATCGCTTGCACGAACGCGTCGCGGCTCGTCGTGATCCACGTCGTACCCTCACGGACGAGGCCGCCCGTATGCGTGAGGAGATCGTGGATCTTCGCGGTGTTCTTCGGCTCCGGGAAATCTCCGAGGTGAACATCGATCCGGTCGTCGACGGAGAGCCTGCCCTCGGCCTCGAGACAGAGAATGGCCGCCGCGGTGAACTGCTTCGTCACAGAACCGATGGCGAACCGGGTGTCGAGCGTATTCGGAATCACGCGGTCGCGGTCGGCGAAGCCGCGAGCTGTGGCGAAGAGGACGTCGGCGCCCCGCGCGATGAGCGCCGCACCGCAGAACTCACCGCTCGGGCCGCCATCAACCGCTGTCGACAGCATCGCCCGCATGTCGACCTCCCCATTCGACATCTCGCCAGCGTAGGGTCCAGGGGTGGACATCCGGCGAGTAGGGGACTTCGTGCTCGGATGGGGCGAGAGCCTGGTCTGGGACGACGAGCGCAATCGTTTGTACTTCGTCGACTGCGCGAAGTACACGTTGCACTGGCTCGACGACGGCGACCCGGAACTGCACACGATGCAGATGTCGTCGATGCCGACGGGTGTCGTGCCGACGCGCGACGGGCGCCTTGTCGTTGTGCTGCACGATGGGTTGTACGTCGTCGATCCGGATGCAGGGCAGGAGACGCTGCTCACGCGCATCCCCGAGGCGCTCGGCGAGCGTGCGAACGACGCGTGTGCTGATCTCGACGGCAACCTGATCACCGGCACGCTCAACCTCGGGCCGGCGGCCGGCTCCACGTGGTGGCACTCGAAGGCGGGCGAGTGGCGCCGCGTCGACGACGACATCTCGAACACGAACGGGCCGGCCGCGATCGTGCTCGACGGAGAGATGACGCTCATCGTTGGTGACACGAGCGCGCACTATTTCTCGTATCCGTACGACCCGGCGACCGGAACTGTCGGTGCGCGTCGCGTGTTCGGCGACGTGACCGATCTCGACGGCGGACCCGACGGTTCGACGGTCGACAGCGACGATGGGTTGTGGTGCGCGCTGTTCGGGGGCAGCCAACTCGCACGATTCACGACCGCTGGGCTCGAGCGCACGGTTGCGTTGCCCGTCGTCAACCCGACCGACGTGACGTTCGGCGGTCCTGCGCTCGACCGGCTCTACGTCGTCTCGGTCGGCCCACCGCCGGGAAGTCCGGCGCCCGGGCTCGACGGTGCGCTGCTCGTCATCGACGGGCTCGACGTGCGAGGCCGCCCCGAGCCTCGTTTCGGGTCCTAGCCGGACTGCCACGTCGCGCAACACGGACGCAACATCACGCGCATGGGCATCGTCACCATCGTGGACGACGAATTCCAGACAGGCATTTGCCGGGAGCGCGGTGATCCGGTGAGACTCGGCCCGGCGCGTGCGGCAGGAGCCGCGCGGGAGCGCGACCCGGAGGGCGACAATGGCGGCAGGCGGTACGGCGGAGCTTCAGTACGAGCCTCCCGGTCCCGGGTCCTGGGTCCTGGACCCGGTGCATTTCCCTCGGCCGCTCACGCGGTACTGGATAGAAGTCCACCCGGAGCCGTTTCGCCGCGGCTGCGCCGAGTTCTTGGCGTACTACGGGACGCCGCTCGCGGCGAAGGCGATCGCGTACGTCAACGGCTTCGCGTACGGCACGACGGAGTTCGTATCCGAAGAGGAAATTCCGCAACGGTTCGCGCGTGCGGGGGAGGTGTGGACGCGCAAGGTCTGGCGCGACCAGCTGCGTGAGTGGGACGAGACGTTCAAGCCCGCGGCGATCGTCACCCACCGGGAGCTGCAATCGATCGACGGTGACGCACTCTCCGATGATGCGCTCGTCGCGTATCTGACCCGTTGTCGTGAGCATCACGCACAGATGATCTTTCAGCACATGCGGTTCACGGGGTCGGCGATGTTGCCGGTCGGTGACCTGCTGGCGCACCTGGGATCGTGGACCGAGGTTGCGCCGTCCGACACGCTCGCGATGTTGCGGGGTGCCGCTCCGGTCTCCGCCGGCGCGTCGGGCGAACTCGAGCAGTTGATCACTGCGATCAAAGCGGACACCGCGGCTCGCTCGCTCCTCGATGCAGATGGCGACCCGGGCAGGACGCTCGCGGAGTTGCGCGCGTTCGACGGTGATGTCGGTCGGGCGATGTCGGGGTATCTCGATCTCGTCGGCTGCCGCCTCCTGGATGGCTTCGACATTTCCGGTCGGTACGCGCTCGAGCTGCCGGATGCGCTGCTGCGCGCGATCCGGCTGTCGGTCGACGGCGAGTCAACCGACGACACGGCCGAGGTCGACGCGCACATCGCCGCCATCCGCGCCCAAGTCCCCACCGAACACCGCGCGCAGTTCGACGAGCTGTTGGGCGAAGCGCGCCTCATGTATCGGCTGCGCGACGAGCGGGGCGTGTACAGCGACATCTGGGCGTCGGGCATCATGCGCCGTGCCGCGCTGTCGGCCGGACGGCGGCTCGAGGACAAGGGCCGCCTCCACGACGCCGAGCACTTCGTGGACGCCGATTTCGCCGAGATGAGTTCGCTGGTGCTGGGTACCGGCGGGCCGTCCGCCGACGAGCTCGCGCAGCGCTTCGCGGACCGCAACGCGCGCACCGCCAAGGAGGCTCCGCTGACTCTGGGGCCGCCGGAACCGCCGCCGCCCGACCCGGCAACTCTCCCGCCGGCGGTTGCGCGACTCTTGGCCGCGGTTGGAATCTCGATGGGCGCGTTGTTCGGCAGCTCAGAGGCGCCGCACGAGGAGAACGTGCTGCGCGGCCTCGCGGCGAGTGGCGGCGTGTACGAAGGACCCGCGCGGCGGGTCGCGGGCCCGACCGAGTTCGATCGCATCGTGCAAGGTGACGTGCTCGTCACGGAATCGACGACCGAGGCGTTCAACATCCTGTTGCCGCTGCTCGGTGCGATCGTCACCGATAGCGGTGGCCTGCTCTCGCACTCCGCGATCGTGGCGCGCGAGTACGGCATTCCCGGTGTCGTCGGGACGCGTGACGCGACCGACCGCATTCCCGACGGCACGCGCGTGCGCGTCGACGGTGAAACCGGGCAAGTGACGGTCTACGCGTGAACGAAGTCGTCCCGCTCGCGGACGCGCACGAGGAGTCGCGCTTCGGCGCGAAGGCGACCGGACTGGGAGCGGCGGAACGTACCGGGCTGCCCATCCCGCCGGGAATCGCGCTCTCGGGCGCGATCGTCGAGGCGGTCGCCGCGCAGCAGGAGGAGGCGATTGAACAAGTCCTGAAGGCGGCGAAGTCACTGGCGACGCCGCTGGCGGTGCGCTCGTCGGCGGTCGATGAGGACAGCGCCGACGCGAGCTTTGCGGGCCAGCACCTCACGCTGCTCAACGTGCCGACCATCGACGACATCTGCGCGGCCGTCCGCGAAGTGTGGTGGTCGGCCAACTCCGACTCGGCGATCACCTACCGCCAGCGCGTCGGCCTCTTCGTTCGACCGAGTGTCGGTGTCGTCGTGCAGTCGCTCCTCGATCCCCGGGTCGCGGGCGTGATGTTCACGCAGAACCCCATCAACCAGGCCAACGAACGGTTGATCGAAGCGAGCTGGGGGCTCGGCGAGATCGTCGTCGCCGGCCGCGTGATCCCCGACTCGTTCCGCTTGGATCCCGACGGCACGGTGCTCGAACGCCGCCCCGGGCTGAAGAAGATCGCGATCCGCGCCGCGGCCGATGGCGGAACCTACGAGGAGACCGTCGCACCGGAGCGCGTCGAGCAACTCTGCCTCGACGACGACGAGCTCGCGCAGCTCAATGCGCTCGCGGCGAAGTGCGAGCAGGTATACGGAGCGGGACGCGACATCGAGTGGGCAATCGCGGATGGACAGCTCTACCTGCTCCAGTGTCGCGCGGTCACACAGATGGGATCGTCACCGCGACCGGCTGCGCCGGATCCGGCGAGCGGACCCGTCGACGTGATCGAACGCGTGCCGTTGTTCGACACCATGAGCCCGAGAGACATCGAAGGCATCGCGGCGCTCTTCAAGGAACGCCGGTTCACAGCGGGGGAGACGATCACGAAGGAAGGTGCCGGCGGCGCCGCGTTCTTCGTGATCGAGTCGGGCGAGGCGACCGTCTCGATCGGCGGCCGGCTGCGAGCGACACTCGAGGCAGGCGACTACTTCGGCGAGATGGCTCTCATCGACGAAGGAGCCCGCTCAGCAACGATCATCGCCACCAGTGACCTCGTCTGCCACGGTCTGACCTACTGGGAGTTCCGGCCGCTCGTGCAGCACAACGCCACCATCGCTTGGAACCTGCTCCACACGCTGGCGAAACGGCTGCGCGCCGCGCAAGGCGACCAACCGGAATAGGCCAACCGAGTTTTCGACGGCGTCCGCTCAGCGACCCGCGGGCTGGAAGAGCTCGATGACATTGCCGGACGGGTCGAGGAGCAGGATCTGCTTGCCGCCGGGCCCGGACACCATGTCATTGCGGAACTTCGCGCCGTCGGCACGGAGCCGGGAAACTTCTTCGTCGAGATCGTCGACGATGAAGTGGATTCGGTTCCACCCGCCGGGTCCCGGCTTGGTTCCGTCGGTCATGGGACGTCCAGCTGAACTCGTCGGTCCCGAGAGCAGCAGGCGGAGATTGCCCCGCTTCACATCGGCGAAGGCGGGTGCCGCACTCATCGAGACTTCGAAGCCGAACATCTTCGTGTAGAAGACAATCGACTCGTCCACGTCGTCGACCATGTACCGCACACTGACGATCTCATCATTGGACATGCGCTGACCTCCTCGTCGCGGGTTCGTCCAGGAGATGGAGTAGGAATCGGATGCGTGTCTCCAGCTCGATCGCGGTGCGTTCGAACGCGGGATACGACGCACGGTTGGTTGGAGCTGCGAGCGCGGGGTCGGGAATGCTCCAGTGCGCGAGAAGCGGATGTGACGCGAACGGGGGACAGACTTCTCGGACCCGGTCGCAGAGGGTGATCACCATGTCGAACGGTTGTCCCGAGAACTCGTCGAGATGCTTCGTGCGTTTGCTGCTGATGTCGATACCGCGCTTCTTCATCACGCGCACGGCGTTGGCGTGCAGCGGTTTCGGATTGCTGCCGGCGCTGTCTGCATGGATAGTCCCGGCCGACATGTGTTCGAGGAGCGCTTCCGCGATCTGGGAGCGCGCGCTGTTTCCGGTGCAGAGGAACAAGACGCGTAGCCGATCACGCGCGCGTCTCGTCGACACACCGAGCACAGGCGGCGGCCCAACGAGCCACAACCCGGGATGCAGCTCGCCACCCGCCGCTCGCAGCCCGTCTTGGCAGCGAACGAGATCGATCGCGTAGTACCGGTCGCGCCCATCCGCCGAGCTGCGCCGGGCGGACACGAGCCCACCGTCACGCAATCGGCCCAGGTGGTACGACACCAGGTTCTGCGGTTCGTCGACCAGCCGGGTCAACTCCCACACCGCCCGATCGCCCTGGACGAGCTCTCGCAACAGCCGCCACCGCACCGGGTGCGCGAGGAGCCGCACGAAACTCGGCGGATCACCGGCATCCCGGCCTGACACAACGGTCGGCTTCACAATCAGCAACGTACCCTTCAGACGCATTTAAATCAAACTTATTTGATATATCTTCTGCGAAGCTTCGGAAGACGGCTCGTGTCCCTCTCCCTCGAGATGGGTACCGCGCTTGCGTGCGCGCTGACGGACCGCTGGTCGTGTCGTCGGTCAATCCGCGGTACTTCGCGGTCGCGACCGACACCGGGGAGCGAGTCATCTATCTCACCGGTTCACACGTCAACAACAATGTCCACGACGGCCTGGGCTTCGGTGGCGACTGCGCGTCGGAACCCGAGCGCCTCGACTACGACGCCTACCTCGACGTCCTCGAAGCGCACGGACACAACTTCATCCGCCTGTGGCGGTGGGAGCAGTTCCAGGGTCACCTCATGCCCGCCGACGTGCACTTCTGCATGACGCCGCAGCCGTGGCCACGCACAG
>JBEVDP010000068.1:0-5731 GCA_040513235.1 Acidimicrobiia bacterium
CCGCTGAACGCGTCGTCGGGACCGAACCCACGACACCGGCTCAACGACCGCGGCAACCGCCAGCTCAACCACGCGATCCACATCGCGGCGGTCACCCAGATCTCTCACGATACTGCCGGACGCGACTACTACCTGCGCAAGCAAGCCGCACGACACAGCGACAAAGAAGCGCTCCGCGCACTCAAGCGACGCATCAGCGACGCCATCTACCAACGGCTACAGGCCGACGCGCAACGCTGACCAGCAACGGGTCCGGGAGGGCACCCAGGGACGACTCTTGAATCCAGCGTGGCCGGCGAATCCCTGAAACCGGCACTTCGGAACAGCCACTCCCGAACCCGCACAACACGCTACGACCAGACACCCCGTCGCGCCACGGGGACGCTCACACGCGCCCAAACACCCCTCCAACATTGCCTCTTGACACAAACAGGCTTCGCTCTGGCGTGATGTTCGACGCCGGAGGTCGTAGGGCGCACACTCGAAGTGCGGCTGGCGCATGGACGCCCGCCGTGTCACCTATGGATCGAGAAGCAAGGCGTCCATCGTGATCGAAATCGTGATATTTGCTGCGTTCTTCCTCGGGCTCGTCGTTGGCGCTCTCGTCGCAGAGGCGCGCGGATCGCTCCCGTCGGCCGAGCGATTGCAGGAAGAAGACCTCGAACGAATGGCGCAGTGGTATCGCACGAGGTAACGCTCGCTCCGGCGCCGGTTACCTCCTGTTGCTGTGTGGTCGAACAGTTCGTCGATCCGGTAGCTCACGGCTTCGCGGTCGTGAAGCATTCCTCGAGGAAGTCCAGGAGCGGGGGCGTGATCGTCGTGTCGCCCGGTTTGATGTTCTTGGCGACCGTTTCGTGGTCGAGGGCCTGGGCATCGAACACGGTCACGGGCACTCCAGCCTCGCGCAGTGTTGCGATGAACTCGTTATGTTCGTACATCCGCCCCTCGGGACCGCGCGCCGCGACGAAATATTCGGGTATTCCCTTGCCCGCCGCGATGTGGTGGATCGGCGACCCTGTCTCCCATGTCCCCGGGTCGTGGCCCCACACGTTGGTGTACGAGTCGTGAACAAGCGGATCGGGATGGGTTGCACCATAGGGAACGTCGAATCCTTCGCCGTCGATTGATGCCGCGCAGCGAATCGAATCCAGCTTCAGGCCGTGCGCGCCGAGGTACGACTCGTCAGTCGTGAAGGCACCGACGATCCCACCGCCCGCGCTGTAACCCAACACGGCGATGCGATCACGATTGACACCAAGTTCGGGCGCATGCGCGACGAGCCAGGCGACCCCATCGGCGCCATCCTTATTGTGGATCGGGTACTGCGGTGTCGGTGGGTCAACTGTGACGTCAGTCAGTCGATAGTTGACGCTTGCAAACGCGTAACCCGCTTCCGTGAACACGCGCACCTTGGTCTCGATGTCGTCGGTCTTATCTCCACCAGTCCAACCGCCACCGTGAACCCACACAACAAGCGGCCGGTCCGAGCAACCGTCGTCCCCCGCCGGCGGCCGCCACACATCGAGACTGTTCAGCTCGGCGTCAACGCCGTCGTAGCGCGCGTACTGGACCGTCGCCTTCCCACCACACGCAACCAACGGCTTCGAAACGGTGGTCGACGAGCATCCCGCGGACGCGCCAACGAGGACAACAAGCAGGAGCGCAAAGCGAGCCGTCGGTAGCGGAGTTGGTCGGCGAGCCAGGGGCACTAGCCGTCGCCCTCGGCGAGGGCGCGCTTGCGTTGCGATGCAGCAACGGCGTGCTCGCGCAGCTCCGGTTCGGGGCGTCTGCGAAGCGGGATTCGATCTCGTCGTAGACCGCGATCGACTCGTCGGCGCGGCCCAGCCTCCCCAGCACGACAGCCTTGTTGTGCAACGCCATGGCGACCGGGGTCATATGGAGCCCCGAGGTATAGCGAGTCGTTGGCGCCGCACCGGTTCGAGCGCGGTGATGTACGCCAACAATCGCTCCGCGATCTCCGGAATCATTTCCGGATCGCTCAGGTCGGGACCCGGCCAGGTTTCGGAGATGCGGCGCCAGTCAGCCCGTCCGAGGAACGCACCCGGTTCGGCGTCTCGGCCGAGGCGGCGTCGCCACCGCTTCCCCTGAGCGAGCAGGTAATCGAGCACGGCGTCGTTGTCGGCCGCCTTCGGGTACTCGCTGTGAAATCCGATCTCGAGCGCGCGCTCCTTCGCATCCTTCACCTCGCGAGGTCCGATGATCTGCGCCTCGTAGTGCTCACGCAGCGGGGTATCGGAGCCGAACCAGACCTTGATCCCATATCGGTGCGCCCGGTGATGAACATCGCCGAGTTCGCGGGGTGCGATGCCGCGCAACATGTCGGCGACTTCGTCGAAGAGCGAGACCTCGGGTTCGGGAGGCTTCACGACTCTTGTGTACGCGTCGGGCCGGTGACGCGCAACAGCTCAGTTCCATCGACGATCGGACACTCCCCGCTACGGACGTTTGCCGTAGCCGAGCGCCTCGACGATCTTGCCGTCGCGAACTCGCATGAGGTTGACTCCGCGGAAGGGCTCCGCCGCGGTCAACCGCCAACGGATCACGGCGCGATCGCCGTCGACGTCCACGTGTTCGACGTCGAAGTGCATCGCTGGGTCGGCGGCGAGTGACTGCCAGCCGGCCAGACACTCGTCATACCCCGTCCAGACGTTGCCGTCCGGCGCCGGACCAACGCCTTCCATCACGCAGTCGTCGGCGATGATGTCGACGAGCTTCTCCGGCGCCCGCTGCTGGAACGCATCGTTGAATTGGGTGATCACAGTCTCCGTGTCAGTCATGGCTGCAGTGTGCGAGCGGTCGGGTGGGAGCAGCAATACCCCGGAGGGAATGGCAGCCGTACGCGACACCGGGTACCAAGGGGGCATGACCACCCGATTTCCCAGGCAGCTCCAGCAAACGCGCAAGGCGCGTCGACTGAGCCAGCTCGAGCTCGCGGTACGGTCAGGTACCACACAGCGTCACGTGAGCTTCATCGAGCAGGGACGCTCGCGCCCCGGGCCGGGCATCGTCGCGCGCCTCGCCGACGCGCTGGAGCTGACGCCACGGGAGCGCAACGACCTGCTCCTCGCCGCCGGCTTCGCGCCCGCGTTCCCCGAGTCTCAACTCGACGACGACGCACTGCGCCCGGTGCGCCGCGCGCTCGACACGATTCTCGACGGCCACCTTCCGTACCCGGCGATGGTCGTGCGTCCCCATGGTGTGCTCGTCAGCGCCAACCGCGCGTTCGACGTGTTCCACGAGGGCGTCGATGCGTCGCTGCTCCGAGCACCGGTCAACGTGTTCCGTCTGGCGCTGCACCCCGATGGGATTGCACCGCGCGTCGGCAACCTGCCTGAGTGGGGACGCCACATCACCGAGAACCTGCGCGCGCGTCTCGTGCGCAGCCCGGATCCTTCGCTCGACGTGCTGCTGACCGAGCTCGAGGGTTACCTCCCACCACTGCCAAACGAACCAGATGTCCTTGGATTCGCGGTGCCGTTGGAGCTCGAGTCGAGTGACGGCCACCTTCGTCTCATGACGACGTTGACTTCGTTCGCGACCGCCACCGACGTCACCCTCGCCGAACTGCACCTCGAGGCCTTCCTCCCGGCCGACGACGCGACGGCCGACGTGCTCCGGAAGCGAGCCAAGCGGTGGTGACCGTCGACGACGCTCGATCGGTGGCGTCGACCCTTCCCCGCTCCTACGAAGCGGTGGTGCGAGACCGCGTGAGGTTTCGCGTGGGAAGCATCGTCTACGTCGCGTTCTCTCGCGACGAGACGATCATGGGATTTGCGTTTCCGAGGGAGGAACGCGATGCGTTGGTGGCATCCGAGCCGGACAAGTTCCTGCTCCCTCGGCAGTCCGAGCTCCGTTACAACTGGGTCTGCGTCCGGCTCGAGACCATCGACTGCGACGAGCTCCGCGAGCTCGTCGTCGATGCGTGGCGGATGTGCGTCCCGAAGAAGGTCGCGGCCTCCTACGACGGCTGACCCGTCTTCTCGGATGAGGGCCGTCGTCCACTTCTCTGAGATGACGATCTTGTGCCTTGATGACCGCGTCAGCCGTGTTCAGCTGAGGGGTTCGAGCTCGGCTCACGTGTCGAGGACGCGGTTGAGTTCGGCGAGCTTGTCGGGATCGAGCACGGCGTCCGCGTGTGCGATGCGACCGCCGCGCACGGTCAGCGTGGCGAAGATGACGACCCGGCCGTCGTGCAAGCCGACGACCGTGGGTTGGCCGATGCCGGGCAGCGAGAGCAGCGTGATCGACGAGCCAGGGCCGTTGAAGTGCATGGCGATGCGCGCGATGGCCTCGCGGCCGACGACGGGAGGCCCGTGTCGGCGTTCGCCATACCCCGGCAGGTCAATCCTTTCCCCGACGGCGACACCGATGTCCACGCGGGCGGAGCAGTCAGGGTCCATCAGGGCGAGCATGCCCTCGAAGTCGCCGGTGGAGCACGTGCTGATGAGCTGCTCCGCCACTCGGTGGGCGTCGCCAGCCTCGACGCCGGAGCGGCCGGCGTCGGTGGGGTTGATGGTCCGTCGGGCGCGGCTGGCGAGCTGGCGGCAGGCTGCGGGGCTGCGACCCAGGATCTCGCTGATCGCGTCGAAGGAGTAGCTGAACACGTCGTGGAGGACGAAGGCGATGCGCTCGGCCGGCGTCAGCTGCGTCATCACGATGTGAAGGGCCAGCCTCACCTCGTCGTCGAGCGTGATGCGGTCGGCGGGGTCCATGTCTCGTGCCGGAAGCGTGTTGAGTGCGTCCAGCGCCGTGGCGCTTCGCCGCTGCCGGTCAGCCGAGCGGAGTCGATCGAAGCAGACACGGCTCACGACGACGGTGAGCCACCCGCGAATGTCGTCGATCGCGTCGAGGTTCTGGTCGACGAGGCGCGCAAATGCTTCCTGCACGGCGTCCTCCGCCTCGCTGATGCTGCCAAGCACGCGAAAGGCGACGTTGAGCAGGTAGCGGTGGTCGTCACGCCAGACGCGACCTAGTCGAGCGTCGAACTGCTGCTCGCGGGAATCGCCCATACGTTCCTCCACGTTCTCGTGTTCGCCACGCCTGCGAGCCGTCCCGCCGCCAGCACGCACAGAGACACGACGAACGACCGCGCCCAAGTGTGACGCGGCGTCAGCCGAGCGGCCTCGCGTCACATTCCTGAGGGGTGGACCGTCACATCCCCGGTCCTCGACCATCAGCAAGGAGCCGCGATGACAACATCTCCTGCACTCGACCACATCGCCCTGACCGTGCCGAACCTCGACGACCACGTCGAACGGCTGACTACCGGATTCGGCATGGTGGCTCAGTTCCGTTCAGAGCACTTTGCTCTGGTCGTTGACCCCGGCTCCGATTTCACGCTGGAACTGAGCACGTCTGACGATGGCGAAGTTCACCTGCGCCACCTCGGGTTTCGCGCTGACGACGTCGACGCGGCGCACACGAGTCTCGTTGCAGCGGGAATGGAGACCACTGCGGCGCCGCACCGACAGGACTTCGCAGGGATGTACACGTCGTTCCTCAAGCAGCCCGGCGGCGTGGAAATCCAACTCGTGAAGTACGACAGATAGAGCGTCCATGCGTGCGGCGTCACTGTCCGGCGATCGCAGCCTCGATGGCTCGCGCGGCCGCGCGTCTGGTCACGTCGAGGGCCTCGGTGCTGCGATTCGTGCGGCACATGAGGCATGCACCCTCGACGAGGCAGAACAGCTCGACCGCGACGTCGCGCGCG
>JBEVDP010000069.1:0-5888 GCA_040513235.1 Acidimicrobiia bacterium
CGGCACCGACGACGACGTCGACGCCGCGCTCGAAGCCGTGCACGAGGAGCTCGAAGGTGACCGAGGAGCAGTGACGGTCGCGCTCGGCGGCCGCGAGGCCGTGTTCGAGGAGGTCGGCACCACCGTCGAGTCCGATCTCGCGCGTGCGGAATCGATCGCGATCCCGATCACCCTCATCCTGCTCGTCATCGTGTTCGGCAGCTTGGTCGCGGCGTCGCTCCCGCTGCTCGTCGGCATCATCTCGGTGCTCGGCACGTTCCTCGTGTTGTCCGTCCTCTCGTCGCTCACCGACGTGTCGATCTTCTCGATCAACCTCACGACTGCGCTCGGACTCGGGCTCGCGATTGACTACTCCCTCTTCGTCGTGTCGCGGTTCAGAGAGGAGTTGCACGCCGGCCACAGCCCGCACGACGCCGTCGTTCGCACCGTCGAGCGCGCAGGCCGGACGGTCGCATTCAGTGCGCTGACGGTCGCGGTATCGCTCTCGGCGCTGCTCATCTTCCCGCTCTACTTCCTGCGCTCGTTCGCGTACGCCGGTGTCGCGGTCGTCGCAGTCGCCGCGATTGCGTCGACGGTCAGCTTGCCTGCGCTGCTCGCCGTCCTCGGTCCGAAGGTCGATGCCGGCCGCATCTTCAAGCGCTCACCGCACCCGGAGTCGTCGGGCTTCTGGCACCGCACGGCGACGCGGGTCATGCGCCGTCCCGTCGGCGTCGCCACCGCCGCCGTCGCGCTGCTGGTGCTGCTCGGCCTGCCGTTCCTGAGCGCGGCGTTCGGTCTGCCGGACGACCGCGTGCTCCCGGAATCGGCGGATGCCCGCGGCGTCTCGACGATCCTGCGCGAAGAGTTCGCGAGCAACGAGAGCGACGCGTTCGGCATCGTGATCCCCGAGTCGGTCACAGCCGAGGATCTCGACGCTTATGCCGCGGAGGTGTCAGGGCTCGAAGGCGTGGCCCGCGTCGATACCCTCGCCGGGAGCTACGTGGCCGGAGCGGTCGTCGCACCCGCGAACGAAGCATCGGCCCGCTTCGCCGACGGCGAGGGGACGTGGGTGAGCGTCGTCCCCGCGGTGGAGCCGGTTTCACCCGAAGGGGAAGCGCTCGTCCACGACATTCGCGCCGTCGACGCCCCGTTCGAACGGCTCGTCGGCGGTTCGGCGGCCGCCCTCGTCGACACGAAGTCGTCGATCATCGGGTTGCTGCCCGTGGCCGCGCTGATGATCGGGGTCTCGACGTTCGTGCTGCTGTTCCTCATGTTCGGCAGCGTGCTCGTCCCGGCCAAGGCGCTGATCCTCAACCTGCTCTCGTTGACTGCGACGTTCGGTGCGATGGTGTGGATCTTCCAAGAGGGCAACGGTTCCGGATTCCTCGACTTCACCGCCACCGGCACGCTCGACACCACCACACCGATCCTGATGTTCTGCATCGCGTTCGGACTGAGCATGGACTACGAGGTGTTCCTGCTGTCGCGCATCAAGGAGGAGTACGACAAGACCGGCGACAACGAGCACTCGGTTGCCACTGGCCTCGAGAAGACCGGCCGCATCGTTACCGCCGCCGCGGCGCTGCTCGCGGTGACGTTCCTGGCCTTCGCCACATCCGGTGTGTCGTTCATCAAGCTGTTCGGCATCGGTCTCGCCCTTGCCGTGCTCATGGACGCCACCATCGTGCGAGCCTTGCTGGTCCCCGCCTTCATGAAGCTGGCGGGCAATGCGAACTGGTGGGCGCCGAAGCCGTTGCGGCGGTTCCACGAACGGTTCGGCATCCATGAGGTCGTCGACGACGACGTGTCGCTGGACGACTACGACACCGAGACACGGGAGCCCGTCGGCGTGTGAGGTGCTAGGCAATGGGCGTGGCCCGAACGGCGACGCCCGAAGAGGCGGCAACGCTGGTCCGGCCGCGCGACACGCTCGGCATTCCGCTCGGGCCGGGCCAGCCGAGCTCCTTCCTGCACGCGCTCGGAGCACGTGACGACTGGGAGCAGCTCGAGATCTTCGGCGCGCTCCTGCTCGACCTCTATGCGCTGTTCACGAAGCCGGGCGTGCGCTACCTCACCGGGTTCTTCGGTCCGGCCGAGCGCGTCCTGCTCGACAGTGGCGGCCACATCGAGTTCGTACCGGCTGATTTCCGGCGCTTCGTCACCATCGCCGAACAGTTCGCGCCGCGTGTCGTGGCGACTGCGGCGACGCCGCCCGACGCCGACGGCTATCTCAGCCTGTCGCTGCATGCGGGCGCGACGGTGCGCGAGCTGCACCGGGCCGGCGCCGACCCGTCCCGGCAGCTGGTCGTGGAAGCCAACCCGCACTTGCCGCGCACGATCGGCATCCCCCCGGAGCATCCGCACCGGTTGCACGTCGACGAGATCGACGTCATCGTCCCGGGCGACACACCGCCGTTCGTGCTCGAAGATCCGCCAGCGACCGACGTTGAACGGGCGATCGCCGGCTATGCCGCGGGATACGTACGTGACGGCTGCACGCTGCAGACGGGGATCGGTGCCGTGCCATCGACAGTCGTTTCGATCTTGGCGGAGGGCGACGGCGGCGACTACGGCGTGCACAGCGAGATGTTCACGACGGGGCTGATGCAGCTGCACGAAGCCGGCAAGGTCTCCAACCGGCGCAAGGGCGTCTTCGATGGCTTCTCGGTATGCACGTTCGCGCTCGGCTCGGCCGCCTTGTACGCATGGCTCGACGACAACACCGACGTGCGGTTCATCCCCGTCGACGTCGTCAACGCGCCGCACACCGTCAGTCGCAATCGCGAGGTCGTGTCGATCAACGGCGCGCTCGCTGTCGATCTACACGGCCAACTCGTCGCGGACCGCATTCACGGCCGCCAGTACTCCGGCATCGGCGGCCACGAAGACTTCGTCGCGGTGTCGGGCCTCTCGCTCGAAGACCGGTCTCTCGTCTGCTTGCCCGCGACGGCGACCCGGGACGGCGTTTCGGTCTCGCGGATCGTCGCAGACCTTCCCGACGGCGCGACCGTGACGACCCCGCGACACCAGATCGACGTGGTGGTCACCGAACACGGCGTCGCCGAACTCCGCGGGCGGACGGTACGCGAGCGTGCGGAAGCGCTGGCGTCGATCGCAGCGCCGGAGTTCCGCGACGAGCTGCGCGCGGCCGCGGGCTTGCTCGCCTAGCCCGTACCGATCCCTGCGAGCGTGCGCTCGACGGGCAGTGGCGGTTCGCGCGATTGCTCCTCCGGCGCCGCCCGCAGCCGGCCGAGCAACAAGATCGCGCCACCCACGAGCACAGCGGCGACTGCGCCGTCCATCCAGTAATGGTTGGCCGTGAGGATCACCACGAGCGTCATCACAACGGGATGCGCGAGCACGAACCATCGCAGCCGCGAGCGCGAGATGCAGATGACGCCATACGTGACGATCAACGCCCACCCGACGTGCAGCGACGGCATTGCCGCGTACTGATTCGCGAACGACTTCACGGCGTCGGAGTGATACGGGTTCGGTCCGAACACCGCCATCGTGTCGACGAAGCCGGGCATCATGCGCGGCGGCGCCAGCGGGTACGCGACGTGGATGACAAGTGCGCCGAGCGTCACCAGCACGAGGATCCGGCGCACGTTGCGATAGCCCGCACTGGAACGGACGAACGCCCAGATCAAGAACGCGACTGTGCCCGCGAAGTGGACACTCATGTAGTAGCGGTTGATCCCGCGCACGAGCGTCTCGTGGCCGAGGAACGCCCGCTGGATTCCCTCCTCGAAGTCGAGGCCGAGCGTGCGTTCGAACGACATGACCTCGCGAGCGTTGTCGAACGCGCCCCTCGTGTTGTCCTTCACGACGAACCGCACGTACCGGTACAGCCAGAGCATGACGGCGAGCAGGAGGAACTCACGCAGGAGCACACCGCCGTAGCGCGCCGTCCAAAACCGGGTCAGGAGCCCGGGCCGTGCCTCCACGACTCTCCGCCTTACCCCGTCCAGGCGACCATGATGTCGGGCGGAGGGTCCGCCGATCAAACCGGATTCCGAGCGCGCTCCGCGCGAGACTCGACCACGAACCTCACGCTGTGACGCCGATTTCACCGCAGATGGCCGCCGCGCCCGAGCCGGAGCACTCGGCGCGACGCCGCGAAGGCGGTTCCCGGGGCGCGGTAGAACTAGCGCGTGGATGTCCGCTTCGGGACCGTCGCCGGCCGGGGTGTCATCGCGGCGACAGTCCTCGGTTCGGGTATCGCGTTCCTCGACGGCACCGTCGTCAATGTGGCGCTCCCGGCCATCGCCGAGGATCTCGACTCCGATATCGCCGCGTTGCAGTGGACGATCGACGCGTACCTCGTCACGCTCACCGCGCTGCTGCTCCTCGGCGGGTCGATCGGCGATCGCTACGGCCGCAAGCGCGTCTACATCGGGGGTCTGATCGCGTTCACGCTCGCGTCGATCGCGTGCGCGGCGGCACCATCGGCGACGATGCTGGCCGTGAGCCGGGCCGTGCAAGGAGTCGGAGCCGCATTCCTCGTGCCCGGCAGCCTCGCGATCATCGGCGCAACCTTCGCGTCAGAGGACCGGAGCCGGGCCATCGGTGCCTGGTCGGGCCTCGCCGGTGTCGCCAGCGCGCTCGGGCCGTTCGTCGGCGGGTGGCTCGTCGACGCCGCCTCGTGGCGCTTCGTGTTCCTCATCAACGTCCCACTCGCGGCCGTCGCGGTCCTCATCACCGCCAAGTATGTCCCCGAGACGCGCGCGCCGGTCCACGCGCCACCCGACATCGTGGGCGCGATCCTCGTGTCGGCGGGGCTCGGGATCGCATGCTGGGGCCTCATCGAGCAACTCGTCGTCCCGAGCCTCGTGGGCGTGGCGCTCTTCGCCCTGTTCGTGGTCGTCGAGGCGCGCAGCTCGCACCCGATGCTGCCCGTGTCCATGTTCAAGAACTCACAGTTCTCCGGCGCCAACGCGACGACGTTCGCGGTCTATGCCGCGCTCGGCGGCGCGTTCTTCCTCCTCGTCCTCGAGCTGCAACTCGCGCTCGGGTATTCGGCGCTGGAGGCGGGGCTCGCGCTGTTACCCGTGACCGCGATGATGCTGCTGTTCTCGGCCCGCGCCGGCGCGCTGGCGCAGCGCATCGGGCCGCGGTTGCCGATGACGATCGGCCCGCTCGTGGTCGCCCTCGGGATGCTCGCGTTCATTCGGGTCGAACCCGGTGCGTCGTACCTCACGACCTTCTTCCCGGCGGCGATCATCTTCGGCGCGGGCCTCTCGCTGACGGTCGCGCCGCTCACCTCGACGGTGCTCGCGGCCGCGGGCGAGAACGACCTCGGGGTCGCCTCAGGTGTCAACAACGCGGTCGCGCGCCTCGCCGGTCTTGTCGCGGTTGCGGTGTTGCCCGCTGCCATCGGCCTCGAGACGACGATGGCGCCGGTCGAGTTGAGCGACAGCGTCGACACCGCGTTACTGATCTCCGCCGCGGCGGCTGCCGTCGGCGGGGTCATCTCGTTCCTGACCGTGCGCACCGGCGCCGTGGTGGCGCCGACGCTGCAGGGTGCCGAGCAACCTTGCCTCGACCCCTGCCGCGCGAATATGGCCGCATGAGCGAGCGTCGGGAGGCGGGTATCCCGCCGAGCAGCGAGACGCAGGCGGAGCCGACCGGATGGGAGGCGGAGCCGGAGTCGACCAATGGAAGCGAGCGGGGCCCGAGCGGCCCGGCCCGTAGGGCCGAGAGCGGGAAAGCATGAGTGAGCGTCTCGACCCATGTACGAGGGCCGAGAGCGGGTCAGCAGGCGCGAGCGTCGCGAGCCGGGGTCGGGTGAATGTATTACATCCGTGTGTTCTTCCGCTCTCGCGCCGGGTAGCCCGTGGCGCACCGAGCGGGGCCCGAGCGGCCCGGCCCGCAGGGCCAAGAGCGGACAAACATGAGCGAGCGTC
>JBEVDP010000070.1:0-3850 GCA_040513235.1 Acidimicrobiia bacterium
TCTCGGGCTGGGTGAGCGCCTTGAACAGCACTATGTCGTCGACGCGGTTGAGGAACTCGGGCCGGAAGTGACGGCGCAGCTCGCCCATTACGAGGTCGCGCGCCTCGGGCTTGAGCTCACCGCTCGGTGTCACTCCCTCGAGCAAGTACTCCGATCCGATGTTGGAAGTCATGATGATGACGGTGTTGCTGAAGTCGACGGTTCGACCTTGCGCGTCTGTGAGGCGGCCGTCGTCGAGCACCTGGAGCAACGTGTTGAACACGTCCGCGTGCGCCTTTTCGATCTCGTCGAAAAGCACGACCGAGTACGGCTTGCGGCGAACGGCTTCGGTGAGCTGGCCGCCCTCCTCGTAGCCGACGTAGCCGGGCGGTGCTCCGACGAGACGGCTCACCGTGTGCCGTTCCTGGTACTCGCTCATGTCGATGCGGACAATGTTGTCCTCGGTGTCGAAGAGCGTCGCCGCGAGCGCCTTGCCGAGCTCGGTCTTGCCGACGCCGGTCGGGCCGAGGAACACGAACGACCCGATGGGTCGGCGTGGGTCCTTGATGCCCGAGCGAGCACGAATGATCGCATCGGTGACGAGCTGCACAGCTTCGTCCTGGCCGATGATCCGCTCGTGCAGGATCGCGTCGAGGCGCAACAACTTGTCGCGCTCGCCTTCCTGCAACCGGCTGACAGGTATGCCGGTCCAGCGCGACACGATGTTGGCGATCTCGGCCTCCGTGACAACTTCGCGCAACAGCCGGTGGCCGCCCTGCTTGGCCGCGAGTTGTTCCTCTTCGGCTGCGAGCCGCCGCTCGAGCTCCGGCAGCATGCCGTGACGGAGCTCGGCCGCCCGATTGAGGTCGTAGCCGCGCTCAGCCTGTTCGGCTTCGTAGCGGATGCGCTCGATCTCCTCGCGCAGCCCCTGCACCTTGCGTAACGCCTGACGTTCCGCTTCCCACTGCGCGCGCATCGAGTCGGCTTCGGCCCGCAGGTCCGCCAGTTCCTTGCGAAGCTCTTCCAGGCGGGTCTTGCTGGCTTTGTCGGTCTCCTTGGCGAGCGCCGCGTCCTCGATCTCGAGGCGCGTCACTCGGCGCGTCAACTCGTCCAGCTCAGCCGGCATCGAGTCGATCTCGGTCCGCAACATCGCACAGGCTTCGTCGACGAGGTCGATCGACTTGTCGGGCAGGAAACGGTCGGTGATGTAGCGGTGACTCAGTACGACGGCCGCAACCAGCGCGGCATCTTGGATGCCGACCCCGTGAAACACCTCGAGCCGTTCGCGCAGACCGCGCAGGATCGAGATGGCGTCCTCCTCGGAGGGCTCGTCGATGAGCACGGGCTGGAACCGCCGTTCCAATGCCGCGTCCTTCTCGATGTGCTTGCGGTATTCGTCGATTGTCGTCGCACCGATCATGTGCAGTTCGCCGCGCGCGAGCATCGGCTTCAGCATGTTGCCGGCGTCCATAGCCCCCTCAGCCGCCCCGGCGCCGACGACGGTGTGCAGTTCGTCGACGAAGAGCAGCACTCGGCCCTCGGCCGCACGCACTTCCGTGAGCACCGCCTTCAGCCGCTCTTCGAACTCACCGCGATACTTCGCGCCGGCGACGAGTGCGCCCATGTCGAGCACGAAGATCGTCTTGTCGCGTAGGCCCTCCGGCACATCCCCGCGCACGATGCGCTGCGCGAGCCCTTCGACGATCGCGGTCTTGCCCACGCCCGGATCACCGATGAGCACGGGGTTGTTCTTCGTCTTGCGGGAGAGGATCTGCACGACTCGGCGGATCTCGCTGTCACGGCCGATAACCGGATCGAGCTTCCCGGAACGCGCGTCATCGACCAGGTCGCGTCCGTACTTCTCCAATGCTTCGTACGCGACCTCGGGCATGGCCGAGGTCACGCGTTGGTTGCCACGGATCTTCGTGAGGGCTTCGAGGAAGCGGTCCTTCGTGAGGCCTTGCTGCGCGAGCAGTCGACCCGCCGCGGTCTGCGGTCCCTCGCCCAGCAATGCGATCACGAGGTGTTCGACCGACACGTAGTCGTCCTTCAGGCGCCCGGCTTCGCGGTCGGCGTCGTCGAGGATGCGGGAGAGGCGCTGCGTCACGTACACCTGGCCGGGTGCGGCGCCGGGTCCGCTCACGCGCGGCCGCGTCGAGAGCACCGACTCCAGTTCGGTGCGCAGTCGGTCCGGCTCGGCGCCGGCCGCGTCGAGGAGACGTGGCACGAGACCTTCGGGTTGGTCGAGGAGCGCGAGCAGGAGGTGCTCCCCGTCGACCTCGGTGTGACCGAAGCGCAACGCCTTCGTCTGCGCGTCGTGCAGCGCTTCCTGGGACTTCTGCGTGAGCCGGTTCATGTCCACGATGACCCTCCCGGGGATCGGACGCGCGTGCGTGATGCGGCTTCGAGCGCCGCGATTCGGTCGAGCAGATCGATGACCAAACCGAGCGCGGCATAGTTCAACGAGAACGAGGAGCGGAGACGTTGGATGCGGGCGGCAGCCGCGAGCTGTGACGGCACGAACCACAGTTCGCCGCCGCGATCCCGCGTCGCTTCGAGCAGGCCGAGGGCCACGAGGCGACGGATGAGCTCCGGATGCATGCTGGTCGCGCGCGCGAACGATTCGAGACCGATGCGGAGCGGGCGCGTCATCGCCGCAGTCACGGACCACGCCTCGGGTCGAAGGTCGACGTGGCCGCGAGCTGTTCGAAGAGCGCGCGTTCCTCGTCGGTGAGTGTTCTGGGCACCATGATCCTCGCTTCGGCGTACAAGTCGCCCGCCGCGCCGCGGGGATTCGGGAGACCGCGGCCGCGCAAACGCAGACGCTTCCCGCTCGACGTGCCCGCAGGCACGCGTACCTTCGCCTCGCCCCCTGGCGTATCGAGCGCGACCGCGGTTCCGAGCGCGGCTTCCCATGGCGTCAATGGCAGGTCGACCGTGATGTCGCGGCCGTCGAGGCGGTAGCGACGATCCGATGCGATCCGGACGACGAGGTAAAGATCGCCCGATGGCGCGCCGCCGGTGCCGTGTCCACCCTGGCCGCGCAGCCGGATGCGCTGCCCATCGGTGACACCGGCCGGGATATCGACCTCCACCGTTCGGGAGCCGCCGGGGCCCGAGATCGTGAACGCGCGATGGCCGCCCCGATACGCCTCCTCGACGGTCAGCTCGATCTCGGATTCCTGGTCGGCGCCCGGAATCGCGCCCCATCCGCGTGTGCCCCGCCGGCCGCGCGCGAAGACATCACCGAAGAGATCGTCGAAGTCGATCCCGACGTCGTCGCCCGACACATACCACTCGGACGTCCCGCCGGGCCCGGCTCGGCGCCCGCCGCCGCCGGCCCGGGCCCGCGCGAAGTCCTCGGGTGACACGCCTTCGGGCACCGACCGGTAGTCGTGACCGAAAGCGTCGTAGCGCCGGCGCGTCTCCGGGTTCGAGAGCACGTCGTACGCCTCGGAGATCTCCTTGAATTGCTCCTCGGCGCTCGGGTCCTTGTTCACGTCGGGGTGATAGGTGCGCGCGAGCTTCCGATACGCGCGTTGGATCTCTTCCGCGGATGCGTCGCGCGCGACTCCGAGTACTTCGTAGAAGTCGCGACGCGGTGCCATCAGGTCCGACCTTGGCTCACGATGACGGCGGCCGGCCGCAGGATCTCGTCGTCGCTTCCGTAGCCCGCCCGGGTCACGGCGGCGACCGTTCCCCGGGGTGCATCGGCTCGGATCGAGCCAACCGCCTCGTGCCGGCTCGGGTCGAAAGGTTCGCCCAGGTCCCCGAACCGACCGAACCCCAGACGCTCCAGCACCGCGAGCGCGTGCTCGTACACCGCCCGCACGCCGGTGCTCAGCGCGCTCGATTCGCTCTCGACATGGTC
>JBEVDP010000071.1:0-3588 GCA_040513235.1 Acidimicrobiia bacterium
GACTGTCAGCAACCTGATGGCCGAGTACATCTAGGGGGGGAAACGATGAAGCGCTTTGTCGCTCTGTCTTCGATATCTGTAATTGCGGTGCTTGGGCTGACGGCCGGAGTCGCCGATGCCGGCGAGCCGGCGAGCCAGGCGTGTGTTGGGGAGTCCCTTTCGGCACTCGCGATGAACCAGCCGGCCCCGGGCGCGTTCGGGGGCGGTGTCCGCGGCTTCGCTCAGGCGCCGGACGCGCGGCCCGGGCTCGGAGACGGCATCCAGGCTTTGCAGGCGGGTGTCGTTCCCGATGACGTAGTGCCGAACACCTGCAACGACGCATGAGGTCGATGGTCACCGAGGTGGCCGTTTAACCCGAACAAGGAGGGGGCCGGCCTTCGGGTCGGCCCCTTTGCGCGTTTGCGAAACCGGCGCTGCGGCGGAATGCTGCGTGAAGTCGCGGGGCTGATGCACGCTGGAGGAGACAATGGCCGAGAGCGTCTACAAGATCATCGAATTGGTCGGAACGAGCACGGAGAGCTGGGAGAAGGCCACCGCCGAGGCGGTCGCTCGGGCCGGGCAGTCGTTGCGGGATCTGCGCATCGCGGAGGTCGTCGAGCTCGACGCGACCATCGACAACGGGACGATCGAGACGTACCGCGCGCGGGTTCGGCTCTCCTTCAAGTACGAGGGTGGCGACTAGTATCGTCACTGTGACGAAATCGGCCTGTGCCTGGTGCGGCCGCAGCTTTGCCGTGAAGGGGGGAGCGGGGCGGCCGCGCCGCTACTGCAAGGCCTCGTGCCGACAGCGCGATTACGAAGCCCGGCGGCGCGCTCAGGAACTCGGCCTCAGCGAAGGTGAGCTCGTGGTGACGCGCGCGGAACTGGAAGCGATACGCGACCGCACGTACGTGTTGCGTTGCGCCATCGAAGACGTCGAACGCGATCTCGCCGAACGAGCCGACGACCCCGACAACGTCGAGCGCGCGTTCGCCTGGCTCCTGAGCGCCGCCCGCGAGGCCACGGTCGCCGATTCACATCCGAGGTGATTTGCGCGCCGGGTTTCCGGCGTCACTTCGCGTCTGATGTGAATTCGCGACGGCGGGCGGCGGCGATCGACTGCGTGCGGGAGTCGCGGCGGCCGAGCAAACCGCGTGTCGGGTCAGGGGAGTCGTCGATCCGGAAGTCACCGATCGCGTCCCGCACCTCGTCAAGCAGGAGCTGCTCGATGCGCTCCCGAGACATGGGCCCACTCCGGATACCGTGCCGCAACCGCAAAGCCCGCAAAGCCTGCGGGCCGTACGTGAAGAACCGGCGCGCCGTCGCGACGTCGCGCTGGAGCGCTGGTTGCAAGAACGTGTCGAGGCGCGTCGTGCGGTCCCGAAGGTCGGCGAGCAGCCGGTCATGCGTCCCGGAAAGGAACGCGTGCAGGGCGCGGTGCAGCGAACCGTCGACGACAATGTCACACCGATCGGCCGGTGCCCTTCGGGTGAGCGTCGCGGGATAGGGCGGCCCCGGACCTGCCGCCCACAGCAGGCGCAACAGCGCCCCGTACCCGTCCCGGCACGCAATGCCCGGCACCGACGTGACCCCGGCCCCAAGATGCGGAAAACACCCGTACCGCCCGCCCTCCACAGCGAGCCGCACACAGCCGGGTTCGACCACGACGTACCGCCAACGTCCGTCAGTCGAAATCGACGCGTTGAACACCGGCCGCAACGCCAAGATCAAGTCGGCTTCCCGCGCCTCAGGATCCTCGCAAAGCTCCCAGCGCACCGAGGCAACGTGCTCATAGAGCGCACCCTTGTGCGTGTGATTCCGCAGCCGCGCCCGCAGGTTGGCGGCCTTCCCGACATAAAGGAGCGTCGAGTCCGCCGCGAGCATGAAGTAGACCCCGGGAGCCAAGGGGGCGCTAGCACAGTCCACAAGGCGATTATCGGCGGTTGGGGCAAGCCGCAAGGCTGTCCCCCACACCGCCGATAATCCTCGTTATGTCAAGTCGCTCCGACTCAGGCCACGTGTTGCCGAAGCGCACAACGTACGCTCCCCGCCCATGACACCCGAGGAGCTGTGCGAGATCGAGGAGATCAAGCGTTTGAAGTACGCGTACGCGCGGTGCCTCGACTTGAAGCGCTGGGACGAGATCGCCGGCCTGTTCACGGAGGACGCCGTCGCGGCCTACAGCGGCGGCAACTACTCGTTCGAAGGCCGGGCCGCGATCGTCGACTTCTTGCAGCGGTCGATGGGCGCGGAGACGTTTCACTCCAGCCACAAGATGCACCACCCGGAGATCGACCTCACCGGCCCGACAACCGCCCGCGGCACGTGGGCGCTCGACGACGTCGTCGTGATGACCGACTTCGAGCTGACCATCCGGGGTTGCTCGTTCTACGAGGACGAGTACACCAAGGTCGCGGGCAACTGGAAGATCCGCCGCACCGGCTACCGACGGGTGTTCGAAGAGATCCAGCCCCGAGGCAACGTGGAAGGCCTGCGCCTCACCGCATCGTGGTGGGCCACCGACGGCAAGAGCGAGCTCCCGGCCGGATGACCGCGCCCCGCTGGACGACAGGAACCGTCGCGTCGGGCGGCGAGGACATCTACTACGAGGTCGTCGGCGACGGCGACGCGACCGTCCTGCTCGGGCACGGCGCCGGCGGTTCACACGCCGCGTGGTTCCAACAGCTTCCCGCGCTGACGGACGCGGGCTACCGCGTCGTCACGTGGGACACGCGCGGTTTCGGCAACTCGACGTTCCGATCCGGCACGCACGGCGGCGACGCCGCGGTCGCCGACATGACTGCGGTTCTCGACGCCGTGGGTTCGGCGCGCGCACACGTCGTCGGGCAGTCGATGGGCGGGTGGTGGGCGTCGGCCTTCACGCTCGCACACCCGAAGCGCGTGCAGTCGCTCACGCTCGCCAACACCATCGGAGGGCTCTGGACCGATGCCCTGTTCGCGCACTTCGCTGCGATCCAGCCGGCGCTCGCCAACGCGGAGCCGCACATCGGCGCCCACCCCGCGCTCAGCCCGAGACTGCTGGAGCGCGATCCGGCGCGTGCGTTCCTGTATGAGCAGCTCAACACGTTCCACCGGCCGCCAATGCGCGAAATCGCGGAGGCGTTGGGCGGTATGACTGTCGCGCCCGCCGACGTCGACGCGGCCGGCGTGCCGGTGCTCGTGATCACCGGCACCGACGACGCCCTCTTCCCCGCGCCGCTCGTACGCGAGAGCGCGCAGCGGCTCGCCAATGTCACCATCGTCGAGATCGCGGACGCGGGCCACTCCCCCTACTTCGAGCGCCCCGACGAGTGGAACGCTGCGTGGCTCGATTTCGTCACAGTGACGTAACTAGCCGGCCACCGCGGCCGTGACGACGCCGTCCACGATCGTGACGGTGATGCGGTCGGGCCGGTAGTCCATTGTCACGGGAAAGTACTCGCCGTCGCGTCCCCCGACGCGCCAGCCGTAGCCGCGCTCCCCCGCCACACGCTCGGCGTCGGCCTCGGCGACGCCGACAAGGCTGTCGGCGAACGCCTGCGTCTCGTGGATCGGATCGGTCACGGCCCGAGTGTCGCGCAGTACCGTTCGCGGCGTGCTGGATGTCGC
>JBEVDP010000072.1:0-3483 GCA_040513235.1 Acidimicrobiia bacterium
CGACCTCGGCCTCGATCTCACCGACCTCGACATCGCGGCCGCGGCCTGGGAGCGTTCGGTCGCTGACGTCGTCGCCTCCGACTCGGACGTCGCGGGCTACGTCGACAGGCTGGAGTCCCGCTACGACCAGGGCCTCGCCGGCTACGTCGTCGACGACGAGGACGAAGACGACGAGGACGATGAAGACGAAGAAGACTGGTTCGACGAGGACGAACTCCCGTCGGGCGACACCCTCGCCGAAGACTTCGAGCGCTACCTCCGCGAACACGGCGAGGACTAACCCAACCGGGATCAGCTGCCGAAGCGGGTGACGAGGGGGTCCTGATTCGTCGGGGACTCACCGAAGCGGGTGACGAGCGGGTCCTGCGAAACGTCGGTCTCGGCGTTCGCACCGAAGCGGGTGACGAGCGGGTCTTGCGAAACGTCGACGGTGGGGGCGGGGTCGCTCGTCGAGGAGTCGTTCGACGCGACCACCGCGATCGTGGCGCCGGCGAGCACGAACACGCTCGCCGCGAGCAGAACGCGGCCGGTGCGGCGGCGCCGGGGCGTGGGGGCCGGGTCGTCGATCTGGATCTCGGGGCGCTGCATCGTTGCGGTCATCTCGTTGCTCCTTCTTGGGAATCGAACGAGATGAACGTACGAAAATGCAGGTCAACGCACATCCGGGGGACTACGGAACTCGGTACGGAACTTTTCAGTGCTGCACGCCTACGTACCACGACGCGATCTGGGAACGCGAGCCGAAGCCGAGCTTCGTGAGGATGTTCTGTACGTGGCTCTCGGCGGTACGTTCCGAGATGACGAGCGCGTCCGCGATGTCACGGTTCGACGCGCCGGCCGCCACCAAGGCTGCCACTTCGAGCTCGCGCTTGGTGAGCCCTCCCGGGCGTTCCCTCGGCGCATGGTTGTGAGACGTCACGGCGCGGATGCGCGCGGCCAGTGCCGCCATACCCAACGTCTCGCACCGGTGCAGCGCCCGCGCGTACAGGTGCGCGGCGCGCTGCGAATCATCGGGGCGGTTCTGCGCGCGCAGCACCACGGCGAGATCGAACTCGCTGTGCGCGGTCCACAGCTCGCTGCGCATGCGCGTGTGCACGTCGAGGGCCTGCTCGTGATGCTCACGAGCACGTTCGAGATCGCCTTGCAAGGCCGCCATCTGGGCGAGCGGCCGGTGCGTCGAGCCCGTGAAGGGCTCCCCGCCCGCGCTACCGACGAGATGACTGAACGGTCGCATCAGCTCGTACATCGACGATGCAACCGCGGTCAGCGACAAGCGGTGCGCGACCTCGGCGAGCAATGTCATCCCCGCGAGCCAGTCGTTGTTGTACGGCAGTGCCTCCTCGCCGGCCCCCAGGATCTCCTGCACGAGTGCTGCCGCTTCGTTCGCACGGCCCGCTTCGAGGTGGCACAACGCATTCATGCATCGGAACACGCGATATCCGGGGAACCGCGTCGTCGCTTCGCGCACGAGGTCTTCGACTTCGGCGAGGCGGCCCTGCTCCCACCGCAGCATCGTCACCGCGAGTCGGTACGAGACCTCGCAATCCCACGCTTGCACGTCCCGGCCGAGGCGCCGCGCCAACTCGATGGTCTCCTCCGCTTGTGAAAGACGGCCATCGGAGAGCAGCAGCACACCGCTTATGACAGTTCCGTACCATTGGATCGACGGCCGGCTCAGCTCCTCGCCGAGGTCGACATAGCGGGCGAACGCCTGGCGCGCGTGGTCCATGTCGCCGAGCATCAGGTGCGCAAGCACGCTGACCATCAGCGCGTCGCCCAGGCGGTCGCGCTCACGACAGCGCTCCGCGTTCTCGATCGCCGCCGCCGCAAGCTCGCGGAGTTCGTCGGCGCGGTCCGGTCCCCAGATCGCGCACCAGCGTCCCGGGAGCACGTATGCGAGCAAGTTCGCGTCGTTCATGCGCTGGGCCGCTTCGACCGCTTCGCGACTGAGCACATCCCGCGGGGCCTTGGAGACGTCGTCGCGCATCGCACCTGAGAGGCGTGCGAGCAACCGCACGCGCAGCGGGCTGTCGGTGCCCGGAAGCCGGTCGATTGCCTCGTGCAACAGCGGCACGATGCGCGTGTCGTCGCCGGCGCGCAACCACACGAAGAGCCCGCCATATCCCAACGCGGCCTGCCCGAACAGTTCCGGCTCGTCCAACGTGCGTAACCGGTCGCTCGCCTCGAGGAATGCCGACTTCGATTCTTCGCTGGCACCAGCCCGGCCGAGTGCGTCGCCGAGCGCGAGCAGCAACTCGACATAGAGACGCTCGTCGCCGAGCGCGCGCGACGCCTCGATCGCGCTGCGGTACAAGCGCGCACCTTCCTCGTAGGCAAGACGCGCCACCGCGGCCTGTGCTGCCTCGCGCGCAGCATCCACGGCCCTGTCCGCCGGTGCGAGCGGCAACGCCAACAAGTAGTGGTGCGCGATGGATGCCCGGTGCGCGGCGATCGCCGCATGGTGCTTCTCCATGGTCTCGGCGATCTCGTAGTGCAGCTGCATGCGCTGTGCCGGTGGTGTCGCGTCGTAGAGCGCCTCGGAAACGACGGCATGCGAGAAGCGCAATTCACCCGGCCCGCCCGACACGATGAGACCGGCTTGGATCGCGGGCTCGAGCCGCTCGACAACGTCCGCGCCGCGCATGTAGGTCATCAGGTCCAACGGGAAATCGCGACCCACCACGGCCGCAAGAGTCAAGACCGCGCCACATTCCTCGGGCAGCCGCCGGGTCCGGCCGAGCACGATCTCACGGACGTCGCGTGGCACCGCAAGCCGGTCGCCGACCTCGGGCAAGCGGCCGTCTTTCGTCAGCAAGCGCGCGATCTCACGGACGTAGAGCGGGTTGCCTTCGGTATGTGAGCAGACGCGCTCGACGACCCGCTCCGCCGCGGCCACGCCGGTCGTTGCCGCGATCATCTCGCCGACGTCGCGCGTGCCGAGCCCGGTGAGCACGATGCGAGTCGTCACGCGGTCGCGCATCAGCTCCAACAAGGCGGTAGTGAACGGGCTGTCCGCGCCGAACTCGACATCCCGGTACGTCACGACAACGAGAACGCGTAGCCCCGCGGCAGCGCGCGCGACGTACTGCAACAGCAGGAGCGACGGCTCGTCGGCGGCATGAAAGTCCTCGAGCACGACCACGACGGGTTGTTCGGTCGACGTCATTCGCAGGAACTGCACGACCGCTTCGAACAAGCGGACGCGTGCCGACTCTGCGTGCTCCGGGGCCGACTCCACGGCCGGCCGCTGGAGTTCGGGGAGCAATTGACCGAGCTCGTCCGCGCCGGCCGCAGACCGTTGCGCGATCACATCGCGTAGCGCCTCGGTCCACGGCCAATAGGCGGGCGCGCCACCCAACTCCCAACAGCGACCCCACGCGACCAGCGCACCGTCGGCGGCAACGCGCGTCGCGTACTCGTCGGCGAGGCGCGACTTGCCGATGCCCGGTTCGCCGCCGAGCAGCACCAACCCGCCGCGCCCGC
>JBEVDP010000073.1:0-4898 GCA_040513235.1 Acidimicrobiia bacterium
GCGGCCCCCCCGGGGGGCGCCGGCGGCGGGCCGCCGCCGCCCCCCGCCCCCGGCGCCCCCCCGCCCCCCCCCCCGGCTCGCGACCGACCTGCCGCCGGAAGCCGAAGCGATGCGCGCCGAGCTCCGCGCATTCCTCGTGGAAGTGCAGGAGCTGGACGCGGCAGAACAGCGCGCGCGGCTCGTCGCCGAGGGCTACATCACGCCGAGCTGGCCGCGGCCATGGGGCCGCAACGCGGGCGCGCTCGAATTGCTGACGATCGAGGAGGAGTTCCGCGCCGCGAAGGTGGCGCGTCCGGGGATCATGGTCGGGGCCTGGGCGCTGCCGAACCTCATCGTCCACGGCACCGAGGAGCAGCAAGCCCGCTGGATCCTCCCGACCCTGCGCGGCGAGATCCAGTGGTGCCAGCTGTTCAGCGAACCGGGCGCCGGCTCAGATCTGGCCTCGCTCTCGATGCGCGCGACGCGTGTCGAAGGCGGGTGGGTGCTCAACGGGCAGAAGGTGTGGACGTCGGGCGCGAAGGAAGCCGATTGGGGGATCTGCCTGGCCCGCACCGATCCCGACAAGCCCAAGCACGACGGGATCTCATGCTTCATGGTCGACATGCGTACGCCGGGCATCGACATTCGGCCCCTGCGCGAACTCACCGGCCAGGCGCTGTTCAACGAAGTGTTCTTCGACGACGTCTTCGTGCCCGTTGACTGCCTCGTCGGCCAGGAGAACGACGGCTGGCGCTGTGCGCGCACCACGCTCGCGAACGAGCGAGTGTTCATGGGTGCGAGCAACACGATGGGAGCGGGCGTACTCGGCGTCCTCAACGCGATCAGTGCGCGCGGGCTCACCGACGATCGACTCGCGTTGCTCGAGGCCGGCGATCTCGTCGTCACGGCTCACGCGTTGGCCGTGCTCGGCTTCCGCTTGACCGCGCAGGCGCTGGCCGGCGCCGACCCGTCGGGTTCGGAAGCGGCAGTGCGCAAGTTGCTCGGCGTCCAGCACGACCAGCATGTGCAAGAGGTCGGGATGATGCTGTGTGGTTCCGACGGCGCGGTGAATGAGGGCGAGTCGGGGAGTTGGGTCGGATCCTTCCTCTTCAACCGTTGTCTCACGATCGCCGGCGGCACGAGCGACATCCAGCGCAACGTCATTGCGGAACGACTGCTGGGACTGCCGCGAGATCCGTGACCGGTGCTGTGATCCGGGCGCGGATCACCGATGCGCGCTGCAAGACGACGCTCACGAGGCCGACGAACATCACGACCACGAACACGCGGAAACCGGCCGCGAGGGCGCCGGCGAACGCCTCCGACACGTCGTGGCGCAGCGCGGGTTCGAGCGCGGCGATCGTTTCGGGATCGCCGCGGAGCGACGCGAGGTCGAGGTCGGGTAACCCGGTGAACGAGCCGTCGAGGTGGTTGTTGAAGATCGAACCGAACAGCGCGACGCCGAGCGCGCTGCCGAAGAGGCGGGCGAGCATCACTGTCGACGACACGATGCCGAGGTGGACGATCGTCACCGACCGTTGCACGATGAAGAGCATCGTTTGAAATACGCACCCGACGCCGATCCCGAGGAACACGCCCGCGGTCGCTGCGTACGCCGCTGTCGAGTCGACGGTGATCGTGCCGAGGACTGCGTAGGCGCCGATCGCCAGCATCATGCCGAGCGCGGGGATCGCCTTGGCGCCGCCGGCATGTTCGACGATGCGACCGACGGCGGCGGTCGTGAGGGCGGTTCCGAGTCCGAGCGGAATGAGGAGCGCGCCCGATTCGGTCGCGTTCATCCCCGCGACGGCTTGAAACATCACCGGGAGGAAGACGATCGCCGTCGTGAAGCCGCACCCGGCGATGAAGTTGCTGACGATCGCGAGTGCGATCGTGCGGTCGCGTACGACCGCGAGCGGGATGAGCGGGTTCGGCGCTCGCCGTTCCCACGCGACGAACCCGAGCGCGGCGGTGATCGCGGCCGCAACGAGGAACAGCATTACCGGCGAGTCCCAGTCGTACTCGACGCCGCCCCACGACGTGGCCAGCACTGTCGTCGTGGTGGTGGCGGCGAGTAACGCGATGCCGGCGAAGTCGATCGTGCGGGCCGCGCTCGCCCGCGCCGAGGGGACCAGCGCCAAGACGAACGCCCCGCCGAGCAAGCCTGCGGGCACGTTGATGAAGAAGGCCCAACGCCACGACAAGTGGTCGACGAAGAGACCGCCCGTGAGCGGCCCGACGATGAACGTCAGCGCGAAGACGAGCCCGGCGTAGCCCAGATAGCGCCCCAGCTTGGCCGGCGGTGCGATGTCGGCGACCAGCGCCATCGTGAGTCCGGCGAGCCCCCCGGCACCCGCGCCTTGGAGCGCGCGGAAGGCGACGAGTTGCGGCATCGACTGCGCGAGACCGCAGAGCATCGATGTGACAAGGAACAGTCCCGCTGCGCCGAGGAGGACGCGTTTGCGTCCGAAGCGGTCGCCGAGTGCGCCGTAGAGCGGAATGGTGCCGATCTGCGCGAGGAGATACGCGCTCGAGAGCCATGGGAGCAACGTCAGGCGCCCCAAGTCGGCCGTGATCGTCGGCGCGGCGGTCGCGACGATCGTCGAGTCGACACCCGACATCGTGTTCACGAACAGGAGCGCGGTGAACGCGACGACGAGCCGTCGTCCGTCGAGCGTCGTCGCGCTCATGCGGCCGCGAAGGGAAAGCGGGCGACGACATCCCACTCGTCCGCGTACGAGTGAACCAGGTGGACCTCGCGCGCGTGCGCCGGGATCGGCAGCCGCGCGGGCACGCGCTCGGTGTCGATCGTGCAGTGGGGGATCACGTCGTCGAAGAGGCCTTCATACGGAGGTGTGTCCGGGTAGCGCACCGCCAGTACGTTCGTCAGCTCCCGGAAGGGCTCGGCCGGCTCCGGCGCCAGATAGACGTGCCCGTCGGGGAACACGTGGATGTCGACGAGCCGGAAGTCGAACGGCGCCACCGGCGCGAAGAGGGCGGCCAGCTCGTGTTGGAGCTTGGCGTCGAGGAGCCGCCGGGGCCGGAAGGGCGCGAGCAGGGTGATGTGCGGGTGGGCGGCGAACGCGGCTGCTTCCGGGACGGGCACGACCAATCCGGTGATCTCGAGTGTGGTCACGCTCACGCCGACGCCCGCTCCACCGTGATCCGGGCCCCCGTCGAATCCCCGGTTCTGCTCCGCGCCGGCCGGTTTCGGCCGATGGAGGTCATTGGCGGCGGATCCTAGGGGCTCGCCATGGCGACCGACGCTCGCGCGCGCGAGTTGACCCGCGGTGCCGCGCGCCGCGTACATTCGCCCGCCAGGATGCGTTTCGACCTGCCGTCACCCGATTTCGAGACCCAACCCTTCTGGGACGGATGTAGGGACATGAAGTTCCTCATCCGGCACTGCAACGCCTGCGGCGAAGACCACTTCTATCCGCGACCGTTCTGCCCGCGCTGTTGGAGCGACGACGTCACGTGGCAGAGGGCGTCGGGCCGAGGCACGCTGTACACGTACTCGATCGTGCGGCAGAACGACCTTCCGCCGTTCCCCGAGCGGGTTCCGTACGTGGCCGCCATTGTCGAGCTCGACGAAGGACCGCGGGTGATGACGAACGTTGTCGAGTGCGATTTCGATGCGCTCGCGATCGGGATGGCCGTCGAGGTCGTGTTCCAGCCGATCTCCGACGACATCACGATCCCCGTCTTCCGGCCGCGGATGCGCGCGTGACTCCGACCGAGTGGAACTTCCCGTTCGAGGAACCGCTGCACGAAGTGTTCCCGCAGCTCCATGCCGCGCAGAACGCGTGGATGTCGCAGATCGACTCGTTGCAGGCGCCCGACCGCAAGACCCACGAGCTGATCCGCATGGTCGTGCTCATCGCCCAGCGCAACGGCGAGGGCGTCGCGCGCCACGCAGGGCTCGCACGCGAAGTCGGTGCGACCTGGGACGAGATCCTCGGTTCCATCATGCTGACGACACCCGGCCTGGGGCTGTTGCCCGCGGTCGAGGCGATCCCGCACGCGCGTGCCGGGTTCGATGCCGCCCGCGAAACCGAGAGAGAGTGATGTCGGTATGACCCAACCGTTTCGCGTCCTGCCGCGCCTCACCGACAAGAACCGCGACTTCTGGACCGGCGGCGCGCAGGGCGAGCTCCGCTTTTGGCGCTGCCGCGACTGCCGCGAGTACATCCATCCACCGCAGCCGATCTGTCCGGCGTGCCTGTCGAAGGACATGGCGACCGAAGCTGTCTCCGGCCGCGCGACGCTGGCGACCTGGTCGGTCAACCACCAGGCGTGGATGCCTGGTCCTGAGCTGCCGTTCGTCGTGGGGATCGTGGAGATCGTCGAGCAGCCGTCGGTGCGCCTGACGACCAACATCGTCAACTGTGCGCACGACCGGCTGCGCGCCGGACTCCCGATGCGCGTGATCTTCGAGCACCATCTCGACGCCGAAGGCGACGTCTACATCCCGCTGTTCGAGCCGGACGAGGCGGGCGCGTGAGCACGGTCGACGTGAACGACATCATCGAGCGGCGCGCGTGCATCAGCGGCGTGGGCCAGTCGGAGGTCGGGCGCCGGCTCGGGCGCGACCCGTTGGAACTGACGCTCGACGCGTGCATCGCCGCCATTCGCCACGCGGGGCTGACCCGTGACGACATCGACGGCATCTCGTCGTATCCCGGGCCGATGGCCCAGCCACCGGGCTTCACCGGCGCGACCGCGTACGAAGTCATGGACGCGCTGCGCCTGAAGTGCGGCTTCTACGACAGCGGGCTCGAGACCGCGGGCCAGCTCGGGTCCGTGTTCAAGGCGTGCCTGGCAGTCGCGGCGGGATTTGCGAACCACGTGCTGTGCTTCCGTTCCGTGTGGGAGGGGTCCGCGCAGGGCGACAAGGGCCGCAGCTCGGTCATGCCCGG
>JBEVDP010000074.1:0-6960 GCA_040513235.1 Acidimicrobiia bacterium
GGACCATTGCGGTGCTTGGCGACGAGGATCTCGGCCATGCCCCTCTGCTCGGAGTCGGGGTTGTAGTACTCGTCGCGGTAGATGAACAGCACGACGTCGGCGTCTTGCTCGATGCTGTTGTGCGCGACGACGCCGTTGGCGACGAAGTTGTGCGTGCCGAGCACGGTCGCGTCGTACACAGGTTGTTCGCCTTGGGGCACGATGGCGACGACTTCATCCCACAGCAGGTCGGACACGCCGAGGTCGGCGAGGAATGGGTCGGGCAGTTCTTCGGCGATGCGCCGCATCAGTCCGCGCGAGATGCCGCGCTCATAGACCCGATGCACGCCCTCCTCCTCGCCGAGCCGATCGACGAGATCGTGCGCGCGCATGCCCATGACGAGCAGGCCCTTGCTCTCGATGTAGTCCCACACCGCGCACGGAATGGTGTCGCGGCGGGGATCGAGCACGCCGGTGCCCCGCAGCGACGCGATGCGGGCGCCGGGCGCGAGGGCGTCGAGTTGCACCCAGCCGTCGAGGGTCAGGAACGGATGATTGCCGCTCGCCGTGACCTGGCGTCCGGAGGCCAGACGTAGCCGGAACACTGGCTTGATGCCGCTTGCGAAGACGTGCGTCATGCGGCCGGGACCCGCGCGCAAGTGCTCGTCGACGGTGAGGACGTCGACGTCGCTCGCGTCGGCGTCGAAGAGCGCGCCCATCGTGGCGGTCGAGCCGTCGGCGAGGGTGAGTTCGGTGTCGGCGGTCATGCACCCCGACTCGCGGAGGTCAGCGAGCATCGGCCGCTTGTCTTGGCGGTACTCGAGTTGCCGGTTGAGCTGCGACAGGCACATCACCGGCGCATCGAGCTCGCGGGCGAGGATCTTCAGTCCGCGTGAGAGCTCCGACACCTCGACCTGACGACTCTCCACCTTGCGGCTCGACGACATGAGCTGCAAGTAGTCGACGACGACCAATCCGAGGTCGCCGTAGCGCGCTTTCGTGCGCCGCGCTTTGGCCCGCATCTCCATGACAGTGCAGTGCGGATTGTCGTCGATGAAGAACGGCGCTTCCGCGAGCCGGCCGACGGCCTGGTGCAGCTTCGGCCACTCGTGTTCGTTGAGCCTGCCGGTCGAGAGCTTGCGGGCCTCGATGCCGGCCTCCGCTGCGAGCAACCGTTTGGTGAGCTCGAGGTGGCCCATCTCCATCGAGAAGAAGAGGACCGGGCGCTTGGCCGCAAGCGCGCAGTGCAGCGCGGCGCCGAGCGCGAGCGAGGTCTTGCCCTGACCGGGCCGGGCCGCGAGCACCGTGAGGGTCGACGGCTGGAGCCCGAGGAGGATGTCGTCGAGGTCGTGGAAGCCGGTGGGGACGCCCGTGATGGTGGAGTCGCGGTCGTAGAGGTGCTCGAGTTGCACCAGCGTCTGTTCGAGCACCGGGTACAACTGCACGAGCGAGTCGGATACCCGCTTCTCGGCGACTTCAAAGATCATCGCTTCGGCGCGGTCGAGGGTCTCGTCGACCTCGTCGTCGACCTCGTAGGCCATGTGCTGGATGTCGCCGGCGGTCTCGATGAGCTTGCGCAGCATCGACAGTTCCGAGACGATCTGCGCATAGTGCGCCGCGTTCGACGACGCGGGTGTCGCGGCCTGGATGCGCAACAAGCTCTGGCGGCCGCCGATCGACTCGATCTGACCGCTGCGCCGTAGCTCCTCGGCAACCGTCACCGTGTCGACCGGTTCGCCCTGGCTGTGCAGGGTGAACGCCGCGTCGTAGATGAGGCCGTGCGCGGGCTTGTAGAAGTCGCGCGCTTCGACGTGCGCTTCGACCGCGGCCGTGAGCGCTTCGCGCGACAACATCATCGCCCCGAGCAGCGACTCCTCGGCTTCGAGGTTGTGCGGAGGAACGCGCCCGCCGTCGGCCCGCCGCCGGGCGTCGCTACTCGCGTGATCGATCGAATGCACCAATGCACACGTCCAGCTCGTCCCCTCCCCACAAGATCGCAGGCTCGCACCTAGACCCTGTGGGTTGGAAGAGGAACAACCCTGTGACTTTCTTGTGGACGACGCTCGCGCGAATCCACAGCCATGTGGATTGTGACGGGCGGCAGTGACACTTTCGGGGATGCCTCAGGTTGATCAGCTGTCCACAGGGAATGTGGGGAAGGCTGTGGACAGCGGGCCGGTACCCTCTGGCGCGTGGCGCAGCACCTGATCACGAGCGCGTTGCCGTACATCAACGGCGTGAAGCACCTGGGCAACCTGGTGGGCTCGATGCTGCCGGCCGACGTCTTCGCGCGCTTCCTCCGCCAGCGCGGTGAGGACGTGTTGTACATCTGCGCCACCGACGAGCACGGCACCCCAGCCGAGCTGGCCGCGATCGAAGCCGGACTTCCAGTCGCCGAATATTGCGCGCAGCAGCACGAGATCCAGCGGGAGCTCGGAGTTCGATTCGCACTGTCGTGGGATCACTTCGGGCGCAGCTCGTCCCCTGAGAACGCCGAGCTCACGCAGCACTTCGCCCGGGTGTTGGAGGAAAACGGCTTCATCGATGAGCGCACCACCAAGCAGGTGTACTCGCCTGTCGATGGCCGCTACCTCCCTGACCGCTACATCATCGGCACGTGCCCGTACTGCGGTTACGACCGGGCCCGGGGCGACCAGTGCGAGAACTGCACGCGGGTGCTCGATCCCACCGACCTGATCGAGCCCCGGTCAGCGGTGTCGGGTTCGACCGAACTCGAGATCCGCGAGACGAAACACCTCTTCCTGCGCCAGTCACAGCTCGCCGACGAAGTACGCGCGTGGATCGACACCCGTACCGACTGGCCCGTGCTCACCACGTCGATCGCATACAAATGGCTCGACGAAGGGCTGCAAGACCGCGGCATCACGCGTGACCTCGAATGGGGTGTCCCGGTTCCGAAGCCCGGCTACGAAGACAAGGTCTTCTACGTGTGGTTCGACGCGCCGATCGAGTACATCGGCGCGACGAAGGAATGGGCCGACGCCGACCCGGCCGCCGACCGAGACTGGCGCAGTTGGTGGTCGAGCGAGAACGACGTCGTCTATACGCAGTTCATGGCCAAGGACAACGTCCCGTTCCACACCGTCTCCTTCCCGTGCACGATCATCGGCTCGCGCGAGCCGTGGAAGCTGGCCGACTACATCAAGGGCTTCAACTGGCTCACGTACTACGGCGGCAAGTTCTCGACGTCGCAAGGCGTCGGCGTGTTCATGGACGACGCGATCGAGCTCCTGCCCGCCGACTACTGGCGCTGGTACCTCATCGCGAACGCGCCCGAGTCGTCGGACGCGAGCTTCACCTGGGACGCGTTCGGCGTCGCGGTGAACAAGGACCTGAACGACACACTCGGGAACTTCGTGAACCGCTGCCTCACCTTCACGACTCGAAACGTCGGCCCGGCGGTGCCGGCCGGTGGCGAGCCGGGTGAGATCGAAGCGGAGTTGCTCGCGGAGTTGACCGAGCGGGTGGCCCGCTACACGCAGCACCACGCTGACAAGGAGTACCGCAAGGCCGCGAACGAACTGCGCGCGATTTGGGCCGCGGGCAACGGCTATTGGGAACAGGCGCAGCCGTGGAAGGCGATCAAGACAGACGCCGACCGGGCCGCGGTAATCATGCGCACGGCCGTGAACCTGGTGCGCCTCTACGGCGTGCTGTCCGCGCCGATCATCCCTGACGCGGCCGCGGCGATCCTCGCCGCGGTCGCGCCCGACCAATCACTCGCGTGGCCTGACGACGTCGCGGGCGCGTTGACGAAGCTGGAGGCGGGCACGCCCTTCGAGGTGCCCGAGGTGCTCTTCCGCAAGCTCACCGACGACGAACTCGCCCAGTGGGAAGCCCGCTTCGGCAACCACGGCGGCTGAATCGCAAGTGTTTGGTCCTCCGACTCCGGTAACCGGAGTGGGAGGACCAATCACCTATTGCGCGGCGACTTCGACGGTGACGACGGCGACGACGTCGGCGTGCAGCTTCACGGGGAGCTCGGTGGTGCCGAGCTCCTTGAGCGGCTCGTCGAGGCCGAGCTTGCGCCGGTCGATCTCGACGCCGAGGTCACGCTGAACGGCATCGGCGACGTCGGCCGCGGTGACCGAGCCGAAGAGCTTGCCGCCTTCGCCGGCGCGTGCCAACACAGTGACCGTGCGGCCGCTGAGTCGCGATGCCACTGCTTCGGCGGCTTCGCGCTCACGTCGGTCGCGCGCGTCACGATTGCGGCGCATCGACTCCGCCTGCTTCTCCGCACCGCGCGAAGCCTTCAAGGCGAGGCCCTTCGGAACGAGGAAGTTGCGGGCGTAGCCGTCGGCGACGTCGACCATGTCGCCCTTCTTGCCGAGGTTGTCGACGTCGGCGCGGAGCACGATCTTCATTCCGCACCCGCTTCGACCTCAACGGTGTCGTCGATGCCCTCTTCGATGAACTCGTCGTTCTCGGCCATGACGTCTGCATCCTGGAGTTCCTCGGGCGGCGTCGGCATCGGCTCGCTGTCGACCTGGAGATCGCGCGTGTCGCGGTCGCCCCGGTCGCCTCGATCCCGGCGACCCTTCGAGCGCTGCGTCACTTGACGCACGCTGTACGGCAACAGCGCCATCTCACGTGCGACCTTGATCGCGCGCGAGACCGCGGCCTGCTGTTTCTGGTCGTTGCCTGTGACCCGGCGGGCGCGAATCTTCGCGCGCTCCGACATGAACCGCCGGAGCAGGTTCACGTCCTTGTAGTCGATCCACTCGACGCTCTCCGTCGCAAGGATCGAGGTCTTCTTCTTGAGCGGCCGGCGGTCTTTCGCCGAGCTGCCCTTCTTCTCGTTGCGTCGCTGCGCCATCAGAACGGTTCCTCGCCGTAAGCCTCGTAACTGTCGCCACCGCTCGGAACGGCGGCGGGCTCGGTGCGGCGCGGCGCGCCGCCACCACCTTCAACCGGGCCGCTGCGCTCGATGCGGTGCACTTCTGCGGTGGCGAAGCGCAAGCTCGGTGCGACCTCGTCGGCGACGATCTCGAACACCTGGCGCTTCTCGCCCTGCTCCGTCTCGTAGCTGCGCTGTTCCAACCGCCCGGTCACGACGACGCGCATGCCCTTGCGGAGCGACGCAGCAACGTTCTCGGCGAGCTGGGCCCAGCAGATGATGTTGAAGAAGCTCGTGCGCTCCTCCCAGTCATTCGTTTGCTGGTTCCGCCACGACCGATTCACTGCGACGCCGAAGGACGTGTTCTGGCGCCCGGTCGGAGTGAACCGGCTCTCGGGGTCGCGGGTCAGGTTGCCGGTGACGGTGATGGAGTTCGTGTCGTTGGCCATGGAGATCCTCCCTAGTTCTCCGCCGCGGTGCCAACGGCCTTCGGAGGCCCGTAGACCTTCTCGGGGATCCGCAGCACCTTGTGGCGGACGACTTCGTCTGCAAGGGAGAGCACCCGGCTCAACTCTTCCATCGCCGCGGGTTCGGCCTTGGCCTGTAAGACCACATACCAACCCTCGGTCTTGCGCTTGATCTCGTACGCGAGGCGGCGCTTGCCCCACACGTCGACATGTCCGCGCTCGGCGCCACGCGCCTCGATGAGCTGAAGCCACCGTTCGACGGAAGCCCGGTTCGTCTCCTCTTCCAGGTCCGCGTCGAGGATGATCATGACCTCGTACGGCCGCAATGCACTAGGCATCTGGCCAGCACCTCCTTCGGACCGCAACCCCAGGTTGCGGGCCCTGACAACGTTGTGCGGCAGGGCAAAAGCTCGGTTGTGAACCGGGTGAGGCTAGCAGGACCGGTTCCGATCTCCTCGAACGTCCTATCGGGACCGAACCTACACGGACGCAGAGACACTTTCCTGGAGTGCCTGAGCGAACGCGCCGGCTAGCTGCAACCGCCGAGGGTGCCACCGCCGGCGCCACCACCCGACGGGGTCTCGAGCGCGTAGCGGTAGGGCGCAGTAGCTCCGTAGACCGGGCAGTTGCCGTCGTTGCCCTCGGGGCACGGTGTCATCTCTTCGGAACTGACGTGCGTACCGTCGACCGCGTACCAGTCGATGTCGAGCGGCATCAGCGTGTTTGCCATGGTGAACCGCGAGCCGACGTCTTCGGGAAACACGAACAACATGCCGTCGTACACGCCGAGATCGGTGACCGCGCGCAAGCCCTGGACCCGCTCGAAGTCGGTGTCGGCGACGAGCACGGTCAAGCACCTCTCGTTCGCAGATATGAGAGCTTCGGTCCACCCGTCGCCCCAAGGCGCCTGCGCCGCGCTCGCGCGTTCGAGCGCGTCGAACAGCGGAGTGCCGGGCTGCGGTTGGGCAGGCCCGTCGTTGCCCGACGTTTCGTTCAGGAAGTAACCGAAGAACGCGCTCAGCAACACGACTCCGATCGCGACCGCGATCGCGATCCGGACGCGTTGCGACATGCCCTGAACGCTACTTGCGTTCTTGCGTCAGCTCCGGCTCGGGGGTCGTCGCCGCCGAGACATCGAGCGCATCGGCCATCTGGTCGGTCATGTGGTACGTCTCGGCACTCGACGGGAACCGGCCCTCGCGCACGTCCGTGACGAACTCGGTGACCGCGGCGGTCGCGTCAGCTTCCAGCGAGGCGTACTTACGCACGAACTTCGGCACCTTGCGGCCTTGCGGACCGATGCCGAGCATGTCGTGGTACACGATGACCTGGCCGTCACAGTGGCGGCCCGCGCCGATGCCGATCGTCGGGATCGGCACCGTTTCGGTGACCATACGTGCCACGCCGTCGGGGACGGCTTCGAGCACGATTGCGAAACAGCCGGCTTCGGCGAGCGCGACCGCGTCATCGACAAGGCGGCGTGCCGCGTCGAGCTGCTTGCCCTGCACCTTGAAGCCGCCGAACGCGTGGATCGACTGCGGCGTCAGGCCGATGTGGCCCATCACCGGGATCTCGGTGTCGAGGATCGCGGCGATCGCGTCGAGGCGCTTGCGGCCACCTTCGAGCTTTACGCAGCCCGCGCCCGCGCGCACGAGC
>JBEVDP010000075.1:0-7877 GCA_040513235.1 Acidimicrobiia bacterium
ACCGGTGCAACAACGTGATCGTGCGCTCGGATGTGCCTGACCTCATCGACGTCGGCGTCCCCAACTACGACCCACTGCGCGTGTACCGCGTCGCGTTGCACGAGCTCGGACACGCGCTCGGCCTCGGTCACGCCGAACCGCTCGAGGAGACGCTCGACCTGATGGGCTACGGCTGGAGCGCGCCCGAACCGGACGTGACACCGATCCTCTCGACGTGTGACATCAAGGCGCTCGGCGTGGTCTTCGCATGGGCACTCGAGGGATCGGAGCCGTTCCCGTCGACGGTCGACGAGGTCACCTGCTAACGAGTTGTAGACCACGCGCACGGCATGCGCTTGATGCCGTGGATGAAAACGCTCTGCAGCATGGCGGGCTCGCCGGTGACCTCGATGTCGGGGAGGCGGCGGAACAGCTCCTCGAACATGACCTTGATCTCGCGGCGGGCGAGGTTCGCGCCGAGGCAGAAGTGCGGGCCGCCCGCACCGAAGCCCACGTGCTCGTTGGGCGTCCGCGTGACGTCGAAGCGATACGGGTCGGGGAACGCGCGCTCATCGCGGTTGGCCGAGTTGTAGAACATCACAGCCTTCTCGCCGGCCTCGATCTCCTGTCCGCCCACGACGGTGTCGGCGGTGGCTGTGCGCCGGAAGTGGATCACGGGCGTGGCCCAGCGCACGATCTCCTCGACCGCGGTTCCGGAGACGCCTTCGAAGTCGGCCTGCCAGGCTGCGCGTTGATCGGGATGCTCGGTGAGCGCGAGCAATCCGTGACTGATCGCGTTGCGGGTCGTCTCGTTCCCGGCCACGACGAGCAGGAGGAAGAACGAACCGAGCTCACTCGCGGCGAGCCGGTGCACACCCTGCTCGTCCTCGACCTCCGCCTGCATTAGTGCGGTGGTGATGTCGTCGCGCGGGTTGGCGAGCCGGTCGTCGGCGAGCGCGAGCCCGTATTGAAACAGCTCCATACCCGCCGACATCAGCTCTTCCATTGTCTGCACGTATTCGGGGTCGCCGACTCCGAGGATCGTGTTCGTGAGCTCGAAGATGTGCTTCGTGTCCTCGCGCGGGATGCCCATCATGTCGCAGATGATCTGGAGCGGGAGAGCTGCCGCGATCTCCGAGACGAAGTCGCACTCGCCCATCGGCGCGACCCGGTCGACGATCTCGCGCGCTTGGACACGCACGCTCTCCTCGATCTTGGCGACCTGGCGCGGCGTGAACCCGCGATTCACGATCAGCCGCATCTTCGTGTGCTTGGGCGCGTCCATGTTGATCATCGACCCGAGCCACTCGGCGATCTCGGGTGGGATGTCGGGAATGTTCACGCTCGGCGCGGAGTGAAACGTCGCGGGATCGCGCGACACCTGCATCACATCGGCGTAGCGGGTGATCGCCCAGTACCCAGGGCCTTGCGCGAACGTCGACCCCGGCGGCGGCTCGGGTTCTTCTTGGAAGCTGATCGGCGCCTCGGCGCGCAGCTTGGCGAAGATGCCTTCGCGGTCGGGACGGTTCCACACCTCCCAGTCGCCGAGCTTGATGTCGGCGAGCGAGAGGTCGGTGGTGGGAATGAGCGCGGTCACCCGCGCATGCTAGGTGCGTTACGCCAGGTCGGGCATGAACGGCGGGACGCCGCGGTCCGAGCGCGCGAACAGCGCGTCGGCGGCGTCATCGATCGCGGTGATCGTCCACGGCTTGTCGTCGTTCGCTTCCGTGATCGGCCGCCAACCTTGGAGCACCTGTACCTGGCCGCCCATGACCTTCAGCACCTGGCCGGTGACGCCGGTCGACAGGTCGGATGCGAGCCAGCCGACAACGGCGGACACGTGCTCGGGCGCGAAGCGGTCGAGTTCGCCTTCCTTCGGGTCCAACGCGCCGCCGCCGAGTTGCTCGGTCAAGCGCGTGCGGGCGACGGGCGCGATCGCGTTCACGCGCACCCCGATGCGCTCGAGTTCTCGCGCCATCACGATCGTCATCGACGCGATACCGGCCTTCGCGGCTGCGTAGTTGGTCTGGCCCGCGTTGCCGTAGAGCCCCGACTCGGACGCCGTGTTCACGATCTTGGCGTTCACCGGATCGCCGGTCGCCTTCATCTGCGCCCGCCAGTACGAGGCGGCGAAGCGCGATGGTGCGAAGTGGCCCTTCATGTGCACGTCGACGACCGCGTCCCACTCGGCCTCGTCCATGTTGAAGCTCATCTTGTCGCGCAGGATGCCAGCGTTGTTCACGAGGACGTCGAGCCGGCCGAACGCGTCGACGGCCTGGGCGATCATCTGCTCGGCGCCGGTCCACGACGAGACACTGTCGTGGTTCGCGACCGCGCGTCCGCCGGCGCCGATGATCTCGTCGACGACGGCCTGGGCAGCTGACGCGTCGGCGCCCTCGCCCGTCGTGCTGCCGCCGAGGTCGTTCACGACGACGCTCGCACCCTCGCTTGCGAACAGGAGCGCGTGGCAGCGCCCGATGCCGCGCCCTGCGCCGGTGATGATCGCAACCTTCCCGTCGAACAAACCCACGTTCCGCTCCCCGTTTCGATTCCCTCACATCACATGTGAGGAGTTCGGTACGTCAGACCGACAGAAACCCCCACATCAGATGTGAGGATTCTTAGCGCCAGAAGTGCTTCGTCGCCATCCGGGCGGATTCGACGAGGTCGAGCCGGGCGGCCTCCTCGCGGGTGAACCATCGCGCGTCGTTCGACGACCCGTGTGCCTCCGCGCAGAGCTCGCCGCCGACGATATCGGCTCGATACACGACGCGGATGCGGTGGAGCTCGACTTCGCCTTCGCCGGGTATTGCGACCGGGCTGCACGCGGAATCGACCGAGAGCAGCTCGCGGATTTCTCCCTCGAAGCCGGTTTCCTCGCGCAGCTCTCGCATGGCGGCGGCCTCCGGGTGCTCACCGAACTCGATGCCGCCCCCTGGCAACGTCCACCAGTCCGGATGCGTCGTGACGTCGCTCAGCCGGACCAACAACACCCGATCGTCGGCGTCGATGCACACGACGTACGCGGCGACGCGCTGGCGGCGCGGACCTGTCACGAGTCGCGGTGGTTCGTCAGGATGTTCACGACGGATACGCCGGAACCGCGCCCGCCGGCGTTGTGCTGGAGTGCGTATCCGTTCCGCATCGCAACCTGACGCTCGCCGGCCGCGCCGCGCAGCTGCCACCAGCATTCGGTGAGCTGCGCGACCCCGGTCGCGCCGATCGGGTGGCCCTTGGCGAGCAGCCCGCCCGACGTGTTCACGGGGATCCGCCCCGTGAGCGAAGTCTCGCCGTCGAGCGTCGCCCGCCCGCCGTCGCCCTTGGCGACGAAGCCGAGGTCTTCGATGTCGAGGATCTCGGTGATCGTGAAGCAGTCGTGCACCTCGGCGCAATCGAGATCGCCGGGCCCGACGCCCGCCATCGCGTACGCCCGCTGCGCGGCGAGGCGCGTTGCCTTGAGCTCGATGAAGCTGTCCTTCTCGTGCAGGTAGGGGTGGTCAGTGGCCACACCGAACCCGGCCACGTATACCGGCGCGTCGGTGAACTCGGTCGCGCGTTCCGCCGAGGTCAGGAGCACTGCCGCGGCACCGTCAGTTTGCGGGCAGCAGTCGAGCAGATGCAGCGGGTGGCACACGGGCGGTGACGCGAGCACGTCGTCGACGGTGATCTCGTTCTGGAAATGCGCGTACGGATCGCGGGCGCCGTTGTAGTGGTTCTTCACCGCCACCGCGGCGAGCATCTCGCGTGTCGTACCGAACTCGTGCATGTGACGCGTCGCGAACGGCGCGAAGAGAACCGGCGCCGTTTCGCCGCGCGTGTAGATCGGGTGGCCGGCGGCCGCACGTGACAGCAAGCCCTCTTCGGTCGACTTGTCGCGCATCTTCTCGACGCCGATCACCAGCACGACGTCATGGACGCCGCTCGCGACCGCCATCGCGCCGACCCGGAACGCGTCGGAACCCGACGGGCAGGCGTTCTCGATCCGCGTGCACGGGATGCCGGCGAGACCGATCGCGGTCGGGATCGTGTTACCGCCGATGCCCTCCTGGCCCCACAGCGTCCCGCGCTGGGTCGCGACGAACGCGGCCTCGACCTGTGCCGGCTCGAAGCCCTTGTCGACGCTCTGCACGGCGGCGTCGAACGCGCCCGCGGCCATCTGCTCGTAGCTCTGTTCGAACAACTCACCCATCTTGATGAGCCCGGCGCCGACGACGGCCACGCGGTTCCACGCCATTACGTCGTGACCTCCTCGGGAGAACGGACCGGCCGGGCCTTGAAGCCGTAGACGGGCACGCCGCGCTCGTGCGCGTACTTGCGCAACACCAGTTCCACTCGAGTTCCGATCGCGAGATCGGTGCCGTCGCCCGTGACTTGGAGCATCAGCCGGGCGCCGTCGTCCATGTCGAGTACCGCGATCGGCAGCGGCGCGACGAAGGGTGCAGGCATTGTGTAGTTCACGACGTAGGTGTGGACCTGCCCTTCGCGCGCGATCGCGACGGGTTCCAACTTGGGCCCGCCGCACGCGACGCACGTCGGGTGGATCGACGGCGGCGTGCTGATCGTGTGGCAGTCGACGCAGCGGCCGCCGAGCAAGCCGAGCATCTCGTCGGCGCCCCGAACGAACAACGCGCTCTCGGGCGGGACGCCCATCGGGATGGTCTCACCTGCCGGTGTGAGTTGCCCGCGGGCGCGCAACGCGCTCGTGTAGCTCACGTCTTCACCGCCGCTGAGGGCGGCGACGGCGCGAGCCGCGCCGGGAACGGGCGTCTCGACGTCGATCAGCACCCCCGTCGTGCGGCCACCGCCAGTGCCGATGACACCGACCAGGCCGGGAGCCGCAAACGAGCCGAGGGCACCGAGCAGAGGAGCCGCCGCGCCCGTGTCGCCGACCGCGGCGTACACCGACGTCGACTCGGGGGCGCCGTGCCCGACCAACTTGGCCACCGTCGCGCCCAGGCGACCGTCGGGATCGGGGATCGACCAGGCTTGTACGTCGAACGCGGCGAGGGCGCGGGCCACCTCTGCGACAACAGGAACGAAGATCTCCTCGCGGAACAAGCGCGCGTCATAGAGGTCGCGCACGTCGTCCTCGCCGTCGCCGCGGTAGCGGTCGACGAAGGGGCGGCTGCGGGTGACGCGCGTCCCGAGCGCCGCGGTTCCGCCGCTGGCGCCGAGCACCACGGCGGCCGCGCCGGCACCACAGCGCGCTTCGAACGGGCTGCCAGGTCCGGGCCGGCGGGCGTCGGACGCGATCACCAGCGCGATGCGCGAAGAACCGGCGGCCACCGCGTCGGCGGCGGCCAGCAGCGCGTCGATGCCCGCGTGTTCGGAACCTGAGAGGAGCGCGCCGGCCACGTGATCCGAACATCCCAACGCGGCCGCGCAGAAGGCGTGACTCGGCCCCTCCGCGAACGGCGGGCGGCTCGTCCCCCAATAGAGCGCGTCGACGTGGTCGGCGGTGATGCCCGCGGCGGCCAAGGCGGCCGAGCCGGCGTCCCAGCCGAGCGTCAGCGGGTCCTCGTCGGGCGGGCAGACCGCCACCTGGCCCCGGCCGCCCGTGCGAGCCCACGCTTCCGCCACCGACGCGGCGCGGAGTCGCCACCGGGGAGCTGCGCCCCCGGCGCCGAGCAGTCGGATCGCCATGTGCCTCCTCCGGACGTCGCGCGCGTCGTGAGATTGTGCATCGTCGCGGCGTCAAGGCGCCCACCGACCCGCGCCGATAAGCACCATATCGGTCACCGCGCGCGGTGCCGGCGCTGAACGCCCAGACCGGTATACGAGGCACCCGATTCCGGCTCGACCGAACTGCAAACGCCCGCTCCTTCGGGTTTCGCTCTCGCGTGTGAGCGCGCGCCGTGGGGTACGCTGACGGGCTCCGGCGGCGTAGCCGAGTGGCTCAGGCACCGGTCTGCAAAACCGTCCACACGGGTTCGATTCCCGTCGCCGCCTCGATATTTCCGCTCAGAGGGCCGCTCGGGCCCCGGCTCGGGCGGCGCACGATACGTGCGCCGCGCAACCTCGCCTCCGGACTTCCGCTCAGGGGGCCGCTCGGGCCACGTCTCGGGCGGCGCACGATACGTGCGCCGCGCGCCCTCGCCACAGGAGTCTCAGGGTTCCGCTCAGTCTTCGCCCGCCGCCGGCTCCGCCTCGCGCGGGCTCAGATCTCCTACACGCTGACCGGCGCGATGACGTCGTCGGTGACCGCGTCGAGCGTCTCAGCCGCGTCTTCTTCGGCCGCCGTCAGGCGCTTGATGACGACGAATGCCAGCGCGCCCAACCCGATCAGGACGAGGAGCGTCACGAACGGGTGCCGCTTCTTCTTCGGCGCCTTTGCTTCGCGTGCGCGCTCGGCGACGTCGATCGTGTAGTCGCGCACGCTCTCGATGACATCGTCGAGCGTCCCGCGTGCAGTCGCGAGCACGTCTTCGGCGACTTGGGTTGCCACCGCTGTGTCCATCGGGGCTGCCTTTCGTAGAGGGTCGCGCCCAGTCTTCCCGATGTGTCAGCCCTGCGAAACGCCCACCGCCGCGTCGGCACGGGTGCGCAGCGCGCGATAGAGCACGTGGGCGTCGCCGAGACGGTGGCGCAACCGCCGCTCCAAGCCGCCGATCGGGTAGAGATTCTGGGGCGCACGCGTGTCCTTGTGCGGCGTCGAAGCGAACCGGCCGAGCGTCACCGTGACCCGGTCGGAGAGGTCGCGCAGGGTGTCGACCGAGAGCGCACCGCTCGCCTCGCAACGGACGATGCCCGCCCACGGCCCACCGGGCGGGCCGGGGAGCCGCACGTACCATGACGCTCGACTGAACGGGGCCGCGTCGACCCGGAAGATCGGCGTGCGCTCGTCAGCGTCCAACGCGCCGACGACTCGGTTGAGTTCGGGCGGTAAGTACCGCACGTGATGTGTCTTGATGATCCCGACCGCGTCGGGAATGTGCCCGCGCTTGCGGAGGGGTCCGTCGAGAAGGAGCAACTCATCGGTGCTGCGGCGCACGTCCTCGGCGATGCGCACTTCGCACTCGGACATGTCTTCGTGGACCGCGTACATGAGCGCCTCGGGCGTCGCGTCACGGGCAACGCGCGCGACGAAGACACCGTGGCGCGTGTCGACATCGGCGAGCGTCGGCACCGGCGCGTACAGCCCGCGCCCGACCGTTACCGCCACGACCTGCGCGGCGCCGTCGCAGCGCACCGCCCCCGCGGCATACGACGCGAAGATGCCCGGCACCGCGTCACCCGGCCCCGTCTCGATCCACGCGCGCGCCTCCAGCCGGCGAACTCCGTCGATGAACACGACCGCGGCCGGCACGGTCGTTCCGCCCGGTGGCCGCCGCGGCGCCCACTGATCGACCGAGACTTCGAGGTCCGAAACGACGGTCGCCTCCGACTGCTGCAGCTCCGACTCGAGACTCGAGCCGTACGCCGGATCCCACGGGTCGACCGTGAATCTCACGCGTCCTCCCGAGTGACCGACGCCGAGATTTCGGTGCGGGTGACGCGGAAGCGCACCGGAACGCGCTCCGCCAGCGCGGGCACGTGCGTGACGACGCCGACCATCCGACCCGTCGAGCCCAGCGTTTCGATCGTCGCCGCGACGGTGTCGAGCGTGTCGGCGTCGAGCGTGCCGAACCCCTCGTCGAGGAAGATGGCTTCGAGCTTCGCGCGGCTCCCCGCCGAGAGCGTCGTGAGTTGGTCGCTCAAGGCCAACGCGAGCGCGAGCGAGGCCTGGAAGGTCTCGCCCCCTGACAACGTGCGGACGGAACGTTCCGCATCGGCGTTGCGATGGTCGACGACCACGAACTCCTCGTCGGAATAGCGCAGGGAGTAGTGGCCAGCCGAGAGCGCAGCCAGCGTCTGCGACGCCGCGTCGACCAGGAGCTCGATCGCCTCGACGAGCACCC
>JBEVDP010000076.1:0-3655 GCA_040513235.1 Acidimicrobiia bacterium
ACGATGCGTCCATGAGCATCGATTCTGAACGCGAACGACGACGCCGGCAGCGGCGAGCCAACCGTCGCCGGATCTGGCGGGCCCGCATCGACGACGCCTGGCTTCGCAACGTCATCCCGCCGCTGTCCGGTTATCCCGTCGACTACTCCCGCATCCGCTAGGCACGCCGGCCGGGTTAGCCGAGGTCCGAGCGCGTGTAGCCGACGACGGCCGCGATCTGTTCGGGCGTGAGGCTGTCGGCGAACGACGGCATCGAGCCTTGGCCGTTGGTGACCACGACGATCTCGTCGGCCTCGTCGGGAAAGCGGTCGGTCACCACGCCGGCGAGGGCCGGGCCGAAGCCGCCACTGCCGTCGGTGCCGTGGCAGCTCGCGCAGCGGGTCGCGAAGATCGCTTCGCCGCTGTCGGCCGCGGCCGCGGGCACCAGCGCCGCCTCCTGCGGATCGTTCGTGAACAACAGGATCACAAACGCGGCGGTCGCGACCGCGGCCCCGATCTGCACGACGCGCACGAGCCGGTCGAGCCAGGTCATCTCAAAAGCTCGGAAAGCCGGAGGTGTCGAAGAACCACAGTGAACTCGTCAACCACGCACCGACAAGAAGTGCGAACAAGGTGCCGCCGACCACGGGCAGGCTCCAGCCGGGGAGACGTTGCGCGCGCACGCACAGCACCTTCATTGTGAACGCGCCGTAGAACGCGCAACCGAACAGCGAGTGCCAGAAGCGCCGGGTTTCACCGGAGTCGGTCTCCAATCCGAGCGACCAGAGGCAGTGGTACGCGATCGGCAACGTCACGACGAAGGTGAGCGTGCCGACCAGCCGGTGTGTCGGGCCGACCCACCATGGCGCCGGGCTGCGGCCGAGCTTTCCGTACAAGCGCAACGCGAGGACGATCTGCGCGCACGCGAGCACGAGCGCGATCGTCGCCAGCCACGCCTTCATGTTGATAGTGCCGCTGAACCCCAGGGTGAACACGGCCTGACCGGCCGGGTCGTGTTCGCGGCCGTACACGCCGAGCGAGATCGAGACGGCGGCACCGATCAACGCGGCACCGAGGAGCGTCACGTTCGGGCTCATGCCGACGTTGTCGGCGGGCCGGACTTCGGGCGACGCCGCCTCGGTCACGGCCGCGGAGGTTAAGACGTCTCGCTCGACTGCGCCACCGGTCCGTCGGCGGCAGTACCCTGCGCCTTCTTGCGTTACGGGATTCTCGGGCCGCTCGAAGTCATCGACAGCAGCGGCCGGCGAGTCGAGCTCGGCACGCCGCGCCAGCGCGCGGTGCTCGCAATTCTCGTCGTGCACGCCAATCGCGTGGTGTCGCTCGACCGCCTGATCGACGAGCTGTGGGGCGACGCCCCGCCGTCAGCCGCGACGGCGTCGCTCCAGGCGTACATCTCCAACCTGCGCAAGGTGCTGGAGCCCACACGCGTGGCCCGGGCCAAGGCAACGGTGCTCGTCTCGGAGCCGCCTGGCTACGTGTTGCGGTGCGAGCCGGAGGCGGTCGACGCGGTCGCGTTCGAGCTGCAGTGCACCGAGGCGCAGGTGTCTCTCCCGACCGACCCGGCGCGCGCTCGACTCGAGCTCGAGCAGGCGCTCGCCCGCTGGCGGGGGCCGGCGCTCGCCGACTTCGCCTACGAGACGTTCGCGAGCGCCGAGGTGGCGCGGCTCGAAGAGATGCGAGCCGCGGCCGAGGAAGACCTCGTCGACGCGCGGCTTGCGACCGGCGACGTCGGTCTCGCGGTCGCCGAGCTCGAGCGGCTCGTCGCGCAGGAACCTCTGCGCGAGCGCCGTCGCGCCCAGCAGATGCTGGCTTACTACCGCGCCGGGCGGCAGGCGGACGCTTTGCGGGCGTACGAGGAGATGCGCGTCGAGTTCGCCCGCGAGCTGGGCGCCGAGCCGTCACCCGAACTGGTCCGCTTGCAGCAACAGATCCTCGACCACGAACCGGATCTCGGCGCACCCGCACCCGTACCCGTGCCGGTGGCCGCCGAGCGGATCCCGGCGCGCGCGGCGGACTCCGACGACGAAGCGCCCGCGACGGGTGCGAGAGCCCCGTTCGTCGGCCGGGAGACCGAGCTCGCGCAATTGCTCGGCATCGCCCGCGACCCGCACGCACCTCGGACCCGGTTGGCGGTGATCACGGGGACGGCCGGGATCGGTAAGACCCGGCTCGTCGAGGAACTCGTCGCCGACGCGCGGGCGCGCGGCGGGCTCGTCGCGTGGGGCCGCTGCCACGACGACGAAGGCGCGCCGCCGCTGTGGCCGTGGGTGCAGTCGTTGCGGCCGGTGCTGGCGAGCGGCGCCGCCGCGCTGTCGGAGACCGAGCGGTCCGACCTGGCCGCACTGTTGCCGGAACTCGGCCGGCCCGCGGCGGAGACCGACGACGCCGACGCGGCGCGGTTCCGCCAGTTCGACACCGTGACGCGGGTGCTGGAGCGCGTCGCGGCCAACGTGCCGGTCCTCGTCGTCCTCGACGACCTGCACTGGGCCGACGCGTCGTCGCTGCGATTGCTGCGCTTCGTCGCGACGTATGCGAACGCCCCCCGAGCGATGCTCGTCGTGACCGCACGCGAACACGAAGGCGAACGGCCCGAAGCGGTGATGGATGCGATCGGCGACCTGGCCCGCCAGCCCGGCTGTGTTCGGCTCGCGCTCGGGCCGCTCGCGCCGGCCGCCGTCGACGAGTACGTGCGCGAGACCGCTCGGGATGTCCCCGCCGATGTGGTCGCCAGTCTGCACGCGCGCACCGAGGGCAATCCGTTCTTCATGTGCGAGCTCGTGAAGCTGCTCGTGAGCGAGGCGCCTCAGCGTGACGCGATGGGGGAGATCCCGGCCGCGATCGGCGACGTCGTGCGCCGGCGCGTCGCCCGCCTGCCGACGGCCACGCAATCGCTGCTGCAGGTCGCGGCGGTCAGCGGCCGCGAGTTCGACATCGACCTCGTCGCGAGCGTGTGCGACCGAGACATCGACGCCGCGCTCGACGATCTCGATCCCGCGCTCGTCACCGGCGTTGTCGGAGAGAGCGACGCCGGCGCGTTCCGGTTCGCGCACGCGTTGCTGAGCGAGACGCTCGAGGCCGGTCTGACCGCAGTCGCACGCGCCAGGGTCCACCTCCAGCTCGCGCATGCCATCGTCGACCGCTCTCACGATGTCGATCCGCATCTGTCCGACATCGGGTGGCACCTGGACGGCGCGGGTTCGCTCGCGGACCCCGAGGAAGTGGTGATGTACGCGGCGCGCGCGGCGGAGGTCGCAACCCGCCAGCTTGCATACGACGAGGCGGTGATCGCTCGCGAACGCGTCCGCACCGCCGTCGAACGGATGCCCGCTGCCGACCCGCGGACCCGGCTCGACGCGCTCGTCGGTGTCGGCGTGGCCCGGCTGCGCGCCGGCGACCTCGGGGGTGCACGCGCACTCCAGACCGAGATGCTCGAGTTGGCCGAGACGCTCGACGACGTCGACACGCTGGCCCACACCGCGCTCGCGTACCAGAGCCTGGCCGCGACGCAGTGGCGGAGTTGGGGCGTCGTGTCGCAGCCGATGGTCGCCGCCCTCGAACGCGTGATCGCCGAGCTGCCGCCCGGTGACTCGGAGTTGCGCGCGCGTGCGCTGTGCGCGCACGGGGTCGAGCTCTACTACGACGAAGCCCGCCGCGC
>JBEVDP010000077.1:0-3236 GCA_040513235.1 Acidimicrobiia bacterium
CCCGAGACCTGGTCAGAGGTCCACGGTCCCTCGGCGAATTCGTCGAGCTCCCCGAGGTCGTCAACGATTGTGGTGCCGGCCCTTCCGACGACAGCGACCCGGCGCCGCTTCCCATCGGGGGGCGCGACATACACGTTGAACTCGATGCGTCCCCAGAGCGTCGGCTGCGCGGGGATCTCGAGGCGCACACCCTCGGGCTTGTCGGGTGTGACGACCTCGCTCGATCGTCCTTCGACCACCTCGATCACGTAGTCGCCGCGCGCCAGCGCGGCCGAACGTCGCGTGCGCAGGTAGTCGACAACTTTGCGCTGCGTCAGTAACCGCAGCACGTCCGGGTCGAGGTCGGCCAGGTAAATGGTGGTGCCGGACGCGCTCCTCGCGCGGCGGCGCTCCCGTTCGAGATGCGCGGTTGCCGATCCGCGTACGAGGCGAAGTGCCCACGTCTCGTCCGAACCTTCGGCCCGCGACACGATGTCGCAGCGACCTCCGAGTTGTTGGAAGGCGAGCATCCCGATCGCCTTCTCGCCGAGCGTGCGCGCATCGCCGACCTTCGACGACTCGAACAGATTGCGCGCGATCTCGCGCAACCGGTCGGGGCTCATGCCTCGGCCATCGTCGTCGACGGCGATCACGGGATAGCGTCCTCGGCGCCGGAGGATGACCCTGATCCGCTCGCCGGTTCGGGCACATTCTGCGTACTCGTCCGCCGCGTTCGAGACGAACTCGTTCAGCGCGTCCTTCGGATCCTGATACGCCTGGCCCGTAACGAGCACGGCCTTCGCGAGGTTCCCGATGCGCAGACGCACCTTCTCGGCAGCCACCCGCGCATCGTAGTCGGCGGCTCGAGCGATCATCCGTCTTGCGAGTCCCCTGCTTATGATTTCTTGCGCGTGCTGGGCTGCGCGGCGAGCGCCTTCGCGACCGCGTTCGTAATGCGTTCTGCCAGATCTGCGGCGGCGAGCACGTTTGCCGCGCGGAGCTTCGCATGTGCAAAGTCGTCGTACTCGGCGATGCCGCGATCGCGTCGGAGTCCATCGGCATCGTCGATGTCGTCGCTACTGATCAGCGTGCCAGCTGTGTGCGTGCGTAGGCGAGGATGATGCGATGTGCGCCGTCACCTCCGCGTTGTCGATAGCCGTTGGTGCTCGTGTGCGCTGTGATTGCCTTGCGGATAGCGTCGTGACACGCCGCGATGGCGAGGGTCACGTCGTCTTGGGCGAGCGTGCGCGCCGATCGCACGTGGCGCCGGGCGTCGTTGACGCGTGCTCAAGCCGCTCCCATGTTCGGTGCGACGCGTTCGAGGTCTCCGACGGCGAGTGCCTCGCTGAGCCAGCGAGTTGGATCGTGGTTTTCGCTCGGTGTCATGGTCGCGGCAACGGGATCTCGACCAGCGGGCGGCTGCGCAGCTCGGCGATGAGCGCGGCCCAGAGGAGAAAAGTCACATGGCTCGCGACCTGCTTCGGTGCAGACGTCACGGCCGTGTGCAACGACGCGGAAGTCGCGAGCAGCGCGAGCGCATCGTGGCCGTTCTGCGTCCTCGCGGGTCAGTGCGGAAGAGTTCCGTGACGACGATGACGTTCGGCCCTAGCGGTGGGCGCGGGTCGCGGAGGACCCTTGAGGTGTCGCGAGCAGGAGGTTCCCGATGACGATCGTGACGCAGCCCCCACCTGCTCACCAACCTCCTCAGCGGACCCGAACCCGATTGCTGATCGCAGCCATGGTGGCCATTGTCGTCGCAGTCTTCGCGGTCGCGATCGCGGCCGCGGTCGATGACGATTCGTCGTCTCGAGCCGAACGCGGCTCCGGCGTCGCTGTCACCGAGGACCGGAACGTGTCGTCGTTTACGAGCGTGGAGGTCGCAGGAGACAACGACGTCATGATTCACGTCGGATCGCCGCCCTCCGTCGCGGTGACCGCTGATGACAACCTGGTCGATCGTGTGACCACGACCGTGCGGGACGGCCGCCTCGTCATCGACAACGTCGGAAGCTTCACCACCACGGCCGCGATGCAAGTCGTCGTGTCGGTACCGTCGCTCGACGAAGTCGAACTGAGCGGCACCGGGTCGGTCACGATCTCCGGGGTCTCCGAAGACGAGTTCGTCGCGACGCTCTCCGGAACCGGCACGTTGACGGCGTCCGGTACCGCAGCGCGCCTGACGGCCAGGTTGGTCGGTTCGGGCATGCTCGTCCTGCAAGACCTCGTCGCGGGCGACGTGACGGCCCAACTCGAGGGCACTGGCGAGATCCGGGTTCACGCCACATCGACGCTCGACGCGACGCTGACCGGCACCGGGACGATTCACTACGCCGGCGAGCCCGCCGTGACGTCACACAACACTGGAACCGGGTCGATCACCCCGGCGTAGCAACAGCGCCGCGCGTCGACTCAGTCCCAGCGGAAGAGCCACAGCGCGGGGATGCCGGCGGCGACGGCGTAGGCGGCGAGGATGGCGTCGCCCGCCGTTCGTCGGAGGCGGCGACCATTGTCTCGCCTCCAGCTCCTGGAAGTTCGGCGCGAAGTGGTCCGCACCCTCGAGCGTGCCCTGTTCGACGGCGTAGTCGGCGTCCTGCAGCGCGGTCGCCAGATCTGCGGACTGGCTCGCCGCGCACGTCTCGTCCGCATCGCCACTGACGAGCGACGCCGATAACAGCGTGCTGCAAGACCTTCGAGGGAGAGCCTTGGCGCCACCCCACGGTTCTTCGGGACCTTCGGCCCTAACGGCGCGCGTCCCTAGAGCGCACGGTCACGCCAGGAACGCGCTAACTCACGTTCTGAGCGGGAGGTCGTCACCGTGGAGATCTTCAACGACACGTTCGTCGCCGCTGAACTCGGGGATTCGTGGTTCGCGACTCGCAATTGTCCGTCGTGCGAGACGGCACCACTCCGTCGCGTTGCAAGCGGCCAGGTTTCACACTGGCTCTGTTCGATCTGCGGTCGTTGCTGGACCGCCGCGCACGGGCGACTCCGTGCCGTCGACCCACTTGGATGCCATGGATGCACTGCGCGCCTGAAGTCGGATTGCGTTGCTCGTATGGCGCGCCGGTTCCCCAGATTCGAGGCGCTCGATGAGTGAGCGCCCATGGCCCGAGCGTTCATGGAGGTGGCCCGGTGTACAAGCGCTGTGACCGACCGACGTGGTCTGCACCCCGCGCTAACCGCAGCCGAGCGTCGCGCGTCATGCCGAGCTCCTCGCGACAACCACGATCCTGGAGTCCCCGATGACAAAGTCAACG
>JBEVDP010000078.1:0-8325 GCA_040513235.1 Acidimicrobiia bacterium
GCGGGACCGCCCGGGCTCGGCAAGACCAGCCTCGCCGGCATCATCGCCTACGAGATGGGCGCGCGCTTCCAGCCCACGAGCGGCCCCGCGCTCGAGCGCGCGGGCGACCTCGCGGCCATCCTCACCAACCTCGACGACGGCGACGTGCTCTTCATTGACGAAGTGCACCGCCTGCCCCGGCCCGTCGAAGAAGTGCTCTATCCCGCGATGGAGGACTTCCAACTCGACATCGTGATCGGTAAGGGGCCGTCGGCGCGCACGATCCGCCTCGATCTTCCCCGCTTCACGCTCGTCGGTGCGACCACGCGAACCGGTCTGATCACCGGACCGTTGCGCGACCGCTTCGGCTTCGTCGCCCGCCTCGACTACTACGCGCCCGGCGAGCTGAGCGCGATCCTGACCCGCGCCGCGACCATTCTCGGCGTCGAGCTCGACCCCGAAGGCGCCGACGAGATCGCGTCGCGCGCGCGGGGAACGCCGCGCATAGCCAACCGGCTGTTGAAGCGCGTGCGGGACTTCGCGGAAGTGCGTGCCGATGGCATCGTCACACTCGACGTCGCGCGCGCCGCGCTCTTGCTGTTCGAAGTCGACGAGCTGGGCCTCGACAAAGTCGACCGCGCGATCCTCCAAGCGCTGTGCCGCACGTTTGCGGGCCGGGCCATCGGCCTCGGCACACTCGCGGTCGCGGTCGGTGAGGCGCCGGAAACGGTCGAAGACGTCTATGAGCCGTTCCTGCTGCAATCCGGCCTGCTCGAGCGCACACCCCGCGGCCGGGTCGCAACCGCGGCGGGCTTCGCGCACCTCGGCTTGCACGGGCCCGAGACCCCGGGCGAGGCTCCGTCTCTCTTCTCCTGAGTCTGGAAACTGAGCAAAGGAAGCGCATGGGCGACGTCGTCTCGTACGAAGTCAGCGATCGCATCGCGACCGCCACGATCTCGAACGGCAAGGTGAACGCGCTGTCGCCCGACGTGCTCGCCGGGCTGGAAGACGCGCTCACCCGGGCGGAGGACGCAGGCGAAGCCGACGTCGGCGCGCTGATCATCACCGGTACACCGGGCATGCTCACCGGCGGGTTCGACCTGAAGGTGATCCGTTCGTCACCGCAGGACGCTGGTCGCATGGTCACCGACGGGGGCGCGCTCTTCTGCCGCATGTTCGGGAGCGAGGTTCCGGTGATCGTCGCGTGCCCCGGTCACGCGATTGCAGCCGGGACGCTGCTGATGATGGGGGCCGACTATCGCGTGGGAGCCCGCGGCGACTTCCGGATCGGCCTCATCGAGACCGAGATCGGCATGGTGCTGCCTCGCTGGGCGGTCGAGTTGTCTCGCGAACGGATCTCGGTCCGACATTTCCAGCAAGCCACGGTCGGCGCTCGGATGTACGACCCGGACGGCGCGGTCGAGGCGGGCCTGCTCGACGCCGTCGTCGAACCAGACGCGGTGACCGACGCCGCCCGGACGGAGGCCCTGCGGTGGGCAGCCTTCCCGCGCTCTGCCTACCGGGGCCAGGTCCGCATGAACCGCGGCGAGCGGCTGGCCCGTCTGGCCGAGGCGATCGCCGCCGACCGGGGCGCCACCTTCGAAGTCAACGACTAACGCCCGTCCGGGGAACCAATCCCGCCGGTGCTAGCGTTCTCGCTCCGTGCTGGGCCCCATTGCTGCGCTCGTCCTGATCCTCGGTGCCTTCTACCTGCTGATCTGGCGACCGCAGCAACGACGGATGACAGCGGCGCGGGAGTTGCAGGGGCGGTTGCGTGAGGGCGACGAGGTCATGACCACGAGCGGGATCTACGCACGCATCGCGAACTTGCGCGAAGACGACTGCGACCTCGTGATCGCGCCCGACGTGACGATAAGAGTGGCACGGGGCGCGATCGGCCAGCGCCTCACCAACGACGAGTCCGCGGCCGAAGGTGATTCCGCCCAATGAGCTTCGACAGATGAGTATTCGGCGCTATGTGATCATGCTGTCCCTGACGTTCGCGGTGATCGTCGGGACCTTCGCGTGGACGCTGAGGGGCGACGACCGGCCGGTGCTCGGCCTCGACCTTCAGGGCGGCATCTCGATCGTGCTGTTTCCCGTCGAAGGGACCGACACGTCCGGCCTCGACACCGCGGTCGACATCATCCGCAACCGCGTCGACGCGCTCGGCATCGCCGAACCCGACGTGCAGCGCCAAGGCGACACGATCGTCGTCGACCTGCCCGGCGTGAAGGATCGCGAACAAGCCGAACAACTCGTCGGTCAGACCGCGGAGCTGCGTTTTCGCGTCGTGCAGGGAACGCTGCCCTGGGACGCGCCGATCCCGACGACCACCACCGTCGATCCCAGCGAGACGACGACGCCGCCGACTGTCGACCCGAGTGCCACGACCACGGCACCGCCGGCCGCGCAGACCACCACGACCGTCGCAGGCGAGTCGCTCGGCGCGCAGGAGATCTCGACCGAGCTGATCTCGGCCGTGCGCCCGGAGCAGACGCCGGAAACGACCGCCGCGCCCCCCACCACGGTTGCCGCGGCACCCACGCCGGTCGGCGCCGGCGAGCCCACCACCACGGTTCCCGCGGCGCCGGTTCAGCCGGAACCGGGCCAGACGTGTTCCGACCTGGTCGCGACGCGCGACGAGAACACGCCGGAAGCGGAGATCTGGCTCCCCGGCCGGCCGGGCGACAACGGACAGCCGGAGGTCTGCTACCTCCTCGGTCCCGCGCTGATGACCGGCCGCAACATCGACTCGGCCGGCTCCGAGTACGACCCGAACACGGCCGAGTACGTCACGAACATCAAGTTCGGCAACGACGAGTTCGTCGAGAAGGTCGCGCCACTCGTCGGATCGAACGTCGCGATCGAGCTCGACGGCGTCGTCCAGTCGGCACCCACGATCAACGCCGGGATCACCGGCCGCGATGTCCAGATCTCGGGAGGCTTCAGTGATCGCGAGGCGTCCAACCTCGCGAAGCTCCTGCGTTACGGTTCGCTGCCGGTGCAGTTCGACCCCGACGAGCAGACGGTGCAGAGCATCTCGCCGTCGCTCGGCAAGGACCAACTCCACGCGGGCATCGTGGCCGGCCTCATCGGGCTCAGCCTCGTCGCGCTCTACATGCTCGTGTACTACCGGTTGCTCGGCTTGGTCGTGGTGCTCGGTCTCGGCCTCACCGCAATGTTGTTCTTCACCCTCACGACATACCTCTCCGCCAGCCGCGGCCTCACACTGACGCTGGCCGGTGTCACGGGTCTGATCGTGTCCGTCGGCGTCACCGTCGACTCGTACGTCGTGTATTTCGAGCGGCTGAAAGACGAGATTCGCACGGGCAAGACGGTGCGCTCATCGCTCGACTCGGGCTTCAAGCGCGCGTTCCGCACGATCGTCGCGGCCGACCTGGTGTCGTTGCTCGGCGCGGCGATCCTTTACTGGCTGGCTTCGGGCGGCGTGCGCGGCTTCGCGTTCTTCCTCGGCATGTCGACGGTCATCGACCTCGTGCTCGCGTATGTGTACATGTACCCGCTCGTCGCGCTCATGGCGCTGCGACCGAGCCTGGTCCGCATGAAGGGCGTCGGCATCGCGGCCGGCCTCGACGTTCCCGAGGTGCGGGCATGAGCGAGCGTCGAGCGAGCCGGGTATCCCCGCTCGCAGCGAGCGGGGCCCGAGCGGCCCGGCGCCGTAGGCGCCAGGAGCGGACATCATGAGTCTCGCCACCCCGACCGACAAGACGGGTGGCGTGCCTGGTGTCGACCGCCGGCACCGGTTCTCCGACTTCTACCACGAACGCACCAACTTCCAGTTCATCGCGCACTCCAAGCGGTGGTTGATCTTCTCGGGCACGTTGTTGCTCATCAGCGTCACCGCGCTGGCGTTCCGCGGCCTCAACCTCGGCATCGAGTTCGAGGGCGGCACTGCGTGGCAGGTCACCGTCGCCGACGACGTCGACGCGAGTGTGTCCGACGTCCGCGAGATCCTCGACCCGCTCGGCTTCGAGGACGCCAAGGTGTCGACCTTGTCGGGTTCGAGCGGTGAGAGCGTGCGCGTCCAGGCCGAAGTCGTGCAGGACCCGATTCGGACGATGTCGATCGCGCTCGCCGAGCAGGCCGGCCTCGACGAGGCCGACATCCTGTTCGAACGCAGCGAGGAAGGCGGCGGCACCTACACGTACACGCTGCCCGAAGACAGCGAGCTGACGGCTGAGGAGATCGAGACTGCGATCACCGATGCCGGTGCGACCGATCCCGATGTTGTGCTCGACGGCCAGAACGTCACGATCACGTTGGCGGAACTGCCGAGCAGCCCGCTCACCGACGTCGCGCAAGCGCTCGCCGACTACGCGGGCGTCGACGTGAGCGAAGTCAGCATCAGTACCGTCGGCCCGACATGGGGCGAGACCGTCACCCGCAAGGCCATCCAGGCGTTGCTGATCTTCTTCGTGGTCCTGGCCGTCTACCTGACCTTCCGGTTCGAGTGGAAGATGGCCGTCTCTTCGATCGTGGCGGTGATCCACGACATCATCGTCAGTGTCGGCGTGTACGCGATTTTCCAATTCGAAGTCAGTCCCGCGACCGTCACGGCGTTCCTGACGATTCTCGGGTTCTCGCTCTACGACACCGTCGTCGTGTTCGACAAGATCGGCGAGAACCAGAAGACGCTCACGGCGACGGGCCGGATGACGTATCCCGAGATGGTGAACCGCTCGCTCAACGCGGTGTTGATGCGTTCGCTCTCGACGACGATCGTCGCGTTGCTGCCGGTGATCTCGTTGCTCGTCGTCGGCGCGTGGATCATGGGCGCCACGTCGCTCGAGTCGTTCGCGCTGGCCCTCGCGGTCGGACTCGGTATCGGCGCCTACTCGTCGATCTTCGTGGCCTCGCCGATCCTCGCCACCTGGAAAGCGCGCGAGCCTCAGTACCGGGCGCTCGAAGACCGCCGCCGCCGCTCCTCGCTTGCCGCCGCATCGGTCTCGACCGGCGTGCCGGTGATCGAGGACAATGGCGAGCCGCATGCCGTTGCGGTCCCCGAAGGGGTCGCGGGGCCACCGGCCGTCGGCCGCACCGTGGCTCCCCGCCCGCGCCAGCCGCGCGGCCGCAAGCGACGCTGAGCCGGGCTCCAGAGATGCGGCGCGGGGCGCCGGTACGATGAGGCGATGGACGGTGCCTGGCTGAAGGAGTACGTCCGCGACGTCGCGGACTATCCGAAGCCGGGCATCGTGTTCAAGGACATCACGCCGCTCCTCGGCGACGGCGCCGCCTTCGCCCGCTCGGTCGAAGCCCTCGCCGAGCCCTTCACCGACCGGAAGGTCGACAAGGTGCTCGGGATCGAAGCGCGCGGGTTCGTGTTCGCGGCGCCGGTCGCCTGCGCCCGGGGCGCCGGCTTCGTCCCCGTGCGCAAGGCCGGGAAGCTGCCGTGGGAGATCGAGCGCGAGGAGTACGAGCTCGAGTACGGCACCGACCTGCTCGAGGTGCACAAGGACGCGTTCGGGCCGGGAGAGAAGGTGCTCATCGTCGACGACGTGCTCGCCACCGGCGGCACCGCTTCGGCTGTCGTCCGGCTGGTCGAACGGCTCGGCGCGGAGGTGGTCGGCCTTGCGTTCGTGATCGAGCTGGCGTTCCTCCACGGCCGGAACAAGCTCTCCGGGCACGATGTTCACGTAGTCACGGCTTATGACTGACTCGCGACGCGCCGGCCAAACAACGTGGGCGATGGGGACCGACGACCTGTCGCGGCGCCGAATGAGCGCGACCAGGAGCAGCGCATGAAGACGGTACTGCCGAGGCGGCACCAACGGCCGTCGGTCGATTCCGCGCTCGCGCCGCTGCTCACGTCGTTCCACGAGAAGCACCCTCGCGCCGACACGACGATCATCGAGCACGCCTACGAGGTCGCCCGCGACGCGCACAAGGACCAGGTGCGGCGCTCGGGTGACCCCTACATCGCGCATCCGCTCGGGGTCGCGGTGATCCTCGCCGACCTCGGGCTCGACGACGTCACCTTGGCGGCCGCGCTCCTGCACGACGCGGTCGAAGACACGTCGATCACCCTCGACGATCTCGTCAGCGATTTCGGCGACGATGTCACCGCGATCGTCGACGGTGTCACCAAACTGGACCGCATCCAGTTCGATTCGCGGGAGGCGCAGCAGGCCGCCACGATGCGCAAGATGCTCGTCGCGATGGCCAAGGACATCCGCGTCTTGCTCATCAAGCTCGCCGACCGACTCCACAACATGCGGACGATTGCATCGCTCCCCGAAGCGAAGCAGCACCGCATCGCGCAGGAGACGCTCGACATCTACGCACCCCTCGCGCACCGCCTCGGGATCCAAGACGTCAAGTGGCAACTGGAAGACCTCGCGTTCGCGGTGCTGCACCCGAAGCGGTACGCGGAGATCGAGCTGATGGTCGCCACCGCCGCTCCCGGCCGGGCCGGCGATCTCGACGACGTTCTCGACCAGGTGCGGTCCCGCCTCGAGCAACTGCACATCAGGGCCGAAGTGACCGGGCGTCCGAAGCACTACTGGTCGATCTACGAGAAGATGGTCGTGCGCGGCAAGGAGTTCGCCGAGATCAACGACCTCGTCGGCGTGCGCGTCATCGTCGATTCGGTGAAGGACTGTTACGGCGCGTTGGGTTCGATCCACGCGCTCTGGCGCCCGGTGCAGGGGCGTTTCAAGGACTACATCGCAATGCCGAAGTTCAACCTCTACCAGTCGTTGCACACGACGGTGGTCGGGCCCGAAGGCAAGCCGGTCGAGTTCCAGATTCGCACCGAGGAGATGCACCGGCGGGCCGAGTACGGCGTCGCCGCGCACTGGGGCTACAAGGAGCAGCACAGCCCAGCCGAGGATCTCGTGTGGCTGCAACGCCTGGTCGATTGGCAGAGCGAGACCAACGACCCGGCCGAATTCATGCAGAGCCTGAAGATCGACCTCGAACAAGACGAGGTGTTCGTCTTCACGCCGAAAGGCAGAGTGATCACGCTGCCGACAGGCGGGACGCCGGTCGACTTCGCGTACTCGATCCACACCGAGGTCGGGCACCGTTGTATCGGCGCGCGAGTGAACGGCCGGCTGGTGCCGCTCGAGTCCGCGCTGCACTCGGGCGACACCTGCGAGATCTTCACGAGCAAGGTCGAAGGCGCGGGCCCGAGCCGTGACTGGTTGCAGTACGTTCAGACGCCGCGCGCCCGGTCGAAGATCAGGCAGTGGTTCTCACGTGAGCGGCGCGTCGACGCGATCGACGCCGGGCGCGATGAACTGGTGAAGGCGTTGCGCCGCGAAGGACTGCCGGTCCAGAAGCTCACCAACAGCCCTGTGCTCGTGAAGGTCGCCGAAGGCCTGAACTACACCGATCTCGAGGCACTGCACGCGGCGCTCGGCGAGGGCCACGTGTCGTCGAAGGCAGTTGCGCAACGGGTGCAGAAGGAACTGCGCGGCGGGGAGGATCAACTCCCCGTCACCGTGCAGCGGCCGCCGCGTGGGCGCAAGGGTCGGTCCGTCACCGCCGGGGTGCACGTCGAAGGGCTCGACGACGTCATGATCCGGCTGTCACGGTGCTGCACGCCCGTGCCCGGCGACGAGATCATGGGCTTCGTCACCCGCGGCCGCGGCGTCTCGGTCCACCGGGCCGACTGCGCCAACGCACTGAGCCTGCGCAGCCAGGCCGACCGGGTCATCGACGTCGAATGGGACAACGACGCCCCGGGGAACTACGTCGTCAGCATCGAGATCGAGGCCCTCGACCGGTCCCGTCTGCTCCGTGATGTGGCTGACGCACTGTCGGAGCACCACGTGAACATCCTGGCTTGCTCGACCCAGACCCAGTCCGACCGCATCGCCCGGCTGCGGTTCGAGTTCGAGCTCGCCGATCCCGACCACCTGGATTCCATCCTGGCCGCGGTCAAGCGAATCGGTTCGGTGTATGAAGCGGCCCGAGTCCTTCCGGGGAGCCACAACTAGTCCGCGCCGCGAGTTCGGGACGCCAACGTCCGACGTGACTCGATGCACAGGGCGCGGACGACTCGAGATCGATACTCCCTCAGCGCTGCTGTAGTCGGCCGGTAGCATCCGGCCCCGTGAGCAACGACGCGTTTCGCGCGCCCGTCGGGACGCGCGATGTGCTGGCACCCGAATCGGATCGGTGGCAGGACGCGGTCGCGCGCTTCGCCGTCCGGGCCGGCCGGTCGGGGTTCAGGCTGTTGATGACGCCCGTCTTCGAGAACCTCGAGGTCGTCCAGAAACTCGGGTCGAGCACCGACGTCGTCCGCAAGGAGCTGTACGACTTCACCGACAAGGGCGGGCGCGCGCTGGCGCTGCGCGCCGACGGCACCGCTTCCGTCGT
>JBEVDP010000079.1:0-13686 GCA_040513235.1 Acidimicrobiia bacterium
GGGATCGGAGTCATCGTCACCGCCGCATCCGGCGACCACGGCGAGCACGGAGACGACCAAGGCAACGAGTCGGCGCATGCCCGTGAGACGGTACTCATTCCCCGATCGTTCCCCCAGGTCGCGCCGATGCGTCACTGAGCCGTACTCCGTACGGCTCAGTGACGCATGGGTCGTTATGCGGTTCCGGGGCTGCACTAGCCTCGTGACCCGCCGTCTGGCCCGAGGAGCCCACGATCGAACCGCACTACAGCCCGCTCGAGGTCGAACCGCGCGTGCTGCGGTTCTGGGAGGAGACCGGGGCGTTTGCCCGCCTCCGGGAGCTGCGCGCGGATTCTCCGGAGTTCAGCTTCCTCGACGGGCCGATCACCGCGAACAACCCGATGGGCGTGCACCATGCGTGGGGGCGCACCCTGAAAGACACCGTCATCCGCTTCCACGCGATGCAGGACGAGAGCTGCCGCTACCAGAACGGTTTCGACTGCCAGGGGCTGTGGGTCGAGGTCGAGGTCGAGCGGGCGCTCGGCTTCCGGGGCAAGCCCGACATCGAAGCGTTCGGTATCGGCGAGTTCTCCCGCGCCTGCCGGGAGCGCGTCGACGAGTACGCGCAGGTCATCTCCGAGCAGTCGGCCCGTCTGGGCCAGTGGATGGACTGGGACAACTCCTACTTCACCTACACCGACGACAACATCGAGGCGATCTGGCTCTTTCTCCAGCGGTGCTTCGAGCGCAGCTACCTCTACGAGGGCCACGTACCGCTCCCGTGGTGCACCCGCTGCGGCACGAGCCTGTCGCAGCACGAGATGCTCGGTTCGTACGTCGAGACCGAAGACCTCTCGCTTTATGTGACCGCCAACTTGCTCGACGGCAGCGGCCGCGCGCTCGTGCTCTGGACGACCACGCCGTGGACGCTGGCCGCCAACGTCGCCGCTGCGGTACATCCGACATTGAAGTACGAGGAGGTCGCCTGGGAAGGCCGCACGATCATCCTGAGTGCGGCCGCGCGCGCGCGGCTCGGGCTCGCCGAGTCGGCGGTCGTGCGCACGTTGCCCGGCTCCGAGCTCGTCGGGCTCACGTTCGAGACGTTCTTCCCCGACCTGCCCGTCCAGGTGCCGGTCGAGCACCGCGTGATCTCGTGGGAGGAGATCGACGCGGAGGAGGGTTCCGGCATCGTCCACATCGCGCCCGGCTGCGGTCCCGAGGACTACGAGCTGAGCCAGACGCTCGGGTTGGCCGTGATCGCGCCGCTCGATGCGATCGGCGACTACGTCGCCGGCTTCGGCTGGCTCGAGGGTAAGAACGCGGCGCACGTCGGCGACGAAGTGTGCGCACACCTCAGCGACGCGGGCCGGATCGTGCACAGCGAGCAGTACCGCCACAGCGTGCCGGTGTGCTGGCGGTGCAAGAGCCACGTTTTGTTCCGGCTCGTCGACGAGTGGTTCATCAGCGTCGAGAACATCCGCGCGCCCATGCGGGAAGCCGCGGGCACCGTGACGTGGGACCCGCCGCACATGGGCAGTCGAATGGATGACTGGCTCGTGAACATGGGTGACTGGTGCATCTCCCGCAAGCGCTACTGGGGCCTGCCGCTCCCCTTCTACCGCTGCGAGGACTGCAACGAGCTCACGGTCGTCGGCTCCCGCGCCGAGCTGCGCGAGCGCGCGCTCGATCCGGAAGCCGTCGACGCGCTGCCGGAGCTGCACAAGCCGTGGATCGACGACATCAAGATCCGCTGCAAATCGTGTTCGGCACCGGCCGCGCGTGTCGTCGAGGTCGGCGACTGTTGGCTCGACGCGGGCATCACGCCGTTCTCCACGCTCGGCTACTTCGACGATCACGACCGCTGGAGAACGCGCTTCCCTGTGACGTGGGTCTGCGAGATGCGCGAGCAAGTGCGGCTGTGGTTCTACTCCATGCTGTTCATGAGCATCGTGCTCGAAGGCCGCGCGCCGTATCAGCGCGTGCTGTCGCACGAGCGCGTGATCTCCGACACCGGTGAAAAGTTCTCGAAGACGGGCAAGATGATCCGCTTTGACGACGCGGTCGCAGAGATCGGCGCCGACCCGATCCGCTACCTGTTCAACCGCCAGCCCGCGGCGGTCGAGTGCCGGTTCGGCTACGAGACGGGCGGGCAAGCGCAGCGGCGGATCGCCGCGCTGTGGAACATCGCGTCGTTCTTCGACACGTACGCCACTATCGACCGGGTCGAGATCGTCGAACCGACGACGCTCGGCGACCAGCTGCACGTCACCGATCGCTGGCTGCTGGCGCGAACCGCGCAGCTCGTGAACGTCGCCACGGAAGCGATGGCGGTTGCCGACACGCCGGTGACGTTGCGCGAGGTCGAGTCGTTCGTCGAAGAAGTGTCGAACTGGTATGTGCGTCTGAACCGTCGGCGGTTCTGGCGGGCGGCGTCTCCAACAACCGGTGGAGGCGCCGACAAGCAGGCGTGCCACTCGGTGCTCTTCCATGCTTTGCGGTCCGTGATCCTCGTGCTGGCACCGTCGGTCCCGTTTGTCACCGAGGAATTGTGGCAACACGTCGTGCGGCCGTTCGACAGTGATGCCGAAGCGTCGGTGCACCACGCGCTCTGGCCGACCGTGCCGGCCGAGTGGGCCGACGACGGCTTACTGGAACGCACCAAGGTCGTGCGGGCCACGATCAGCACCGCCCTACGTCTCCGCGAGGAAGCGAAGTTGCGCGTGCGCCAGCCACTGCCAGCAGTTCACCTCGCGGCAGCCGACGCGGAGACCCGCGCCGCGCTCGAGGAGCAGGTCGAAGCGATCGCAGCCGAGTTGAACGTGAAGCGGGTCGAGCTTGCCAGTGACCTCTCGGCGCTGGAAGAGGACCACCTTGCGCTCGACTTCCGGCGGGCTGGGCCGGTGCTGCGTAAGGAGCTCGACGCGGTTTCGAGCCAGATTCGCGAGTTGACGGACGGGGAACGCGCCACCGCGATCTCCGCCATCCGTGAGGACCGGAGCGTGCGGCTCCCGGGCTGGACCGAAGACCTCCCGCCCGAGATCTTCACATTCGAACGCCGACCCGCGACCGGAATCAGCGTCGGCGACACGCAGGCCGGCGTCATCGTCGCCCTCGATACGCGACTCGACGAAGCGTTGATCCGCGAAGGATGGGCCCGCGACGTCGTGCGCCACACGCAGGTGCTCCGCCGCGACGCCGGCCTCGAAGTGAGCGACCGGATCCGGCTCGGAATTGCAACCGGCGACGCCGACCTCGACGCGGCCGTGCGCGAATACGTCACGACGATCGCCGGCGAAGTGCTTGCCGACGATGTCGCGTTCACTGCGCTCGACGACGGCGCCGCCCGCCGCGAATGCGAGATCGACAACCGTGCGCTGGTGCTGACGATTCAACGCGCTTAGGCCAGCGCGTTTAGGGCAGCGCGCTCAACCCAGCCAGTCGGCGGCGTTGTCCAGGAGGTAGCGGCTGACGCCGAGGCAGCGTTCGAGCGTCTCGCACGGAACTTCTTCGGCGCGCCGGATCCCCAACAGCGACACGCGCTGGTGAGCGACGATTCGCAGCGTGCGCTCGGGCGCGTCGGTGGCCGAGGGGAACGAGTCGGTCGCCGACACTTCCAGCGGGAGTTCGGGGCCGCCGATGCCGGCCAGCTCCGTCGCGAGCACGAGCAGGTCAGGGCCCTGCGGCAGCGGTGGCAGCGCCCACGTGAAGTTGAGCGGGAAGTGGAACGCATCGTCGGGTTCGCTGTCGTCGGGCAGGTTCATGACCGCGTCTTCGAAGCCCAGCAGCACGCGCGGGTCGATCTCCATCGACAAGTAGAGGTCGACCGGACCCTCGCAGCCTTCCTCGGGGTGGAGATCGACTTCCCACGTCTGACGCAGCGAGTAGCTCTCGACGAAGTGCCGTTCGTCGTGCACGTGAAAACCGTGCTCGACCGCGTGGTCCTTGAGGTCGGCGACGAATCCCGCGACGTCGAGAACGGCCATCAGGCCTCGAACGCGGCGCGCAACGCTTCCGCGACTTGCGCGATGGCAACGCACCCGTCGTCGATGATGCCGCCGAGCGCGCAGAACGCGTGGATCATCCCGTCGTAGCGGGTCGCCGTCACTGGCACGCCCGCCTCGCGCAGGCGCTTGGCGTACGCCTCGCCCTCGTCGCGCAGTGGGTCGTACTCCGCGGTAATCACCAGCGCGGGAGCCACGCCACCTACATCGGCGGCGCGCAAGGGCGAGATGCGCCAGTCGGTCGGGTCCGCGCCACCACGCGTGTAGCAATCGAAGAACCACTGCATCTGCGCTTGTTCGAGCAGGTATCCCTTGCCGTTCTCGCGGTACGAGCCGGTAGTGAAGTCGTAGTTCGTCACGGGGTAGATCAACGCCTGCAACGCGAGCGGGAGGCCGGCATCGCGCGCCAGCAACGCGCACACCGCGGCGAGGTTGCCGCCGGCGCTGTCGCCACCGATTGCGAGGCGCGTCCCGTCGCCCTCGAACTCCGACGCATTCTTCGCCACCCACTGGATCGCGTTCCAGCAATCGTCGAGTGGCGCGGGGAACGGGTTCTCCGGTGCGAGCCGGTACTCGGGCGCGACCACGATCGCGTTGGCAGCGTTGGCGAGCGCGCGGTTGATGTTGTCGTAGACGTCGACGCTGCCGATTGTCCACCCGCCGCCGTGCAGGTAGACGACGACGGGCAAGCCGTCGTCCGGCGACGGCCGGTACACGCGCACGGGTACGCCATCCGCGTCGAGGTCACCGATCGCGTAGATCGCTTCCGGCTCGCCGCCGCCCGACGCGTGCAACAGCGCGAGGCCGTCGCGCGCTTGCTGCAACGTCTCGTCGGAGGCGGGCGCGCCACCGCTGGCATTGACGAGATCGACGATCGGCTGCGCTTGCGGGTGCAGCGGCATCAGTTCGCCGCCGTCGCCGCGCGCACCATCGCGACCGCGCGATCCCACGGTTCTTGCGCCGGCTCGATGAACGCATGCATGTTGAAGAAGCCGTGGAACAGACCCGCGACCGGCAGGTGTTCGGTGGGCACACCCGCGTCGGCGAGGCGCTGCGCGTACGCGGCACCCTGGTCGCGCAACGGGTCGTACTCCGCCGTGATCACCATCGCCGGCGGTAGTCCGGCCAGCTCGGGTGCGCGCAACGGTGAAACGCGCCAATCGGCGCACTGTTCCGCGCCGGACGTGTAGTGCTTGAAGAACCACTGCATGTCACTGCTTTCCAAGCCGTAGCCGACTGCGTTGTCGCGCATCGACGCACTCTCGAACTCGTAGTCGGTGACGGGATACACCAGCAGTTGCGCGACCGGTTCCGGAAGCCCGTCGTCGCGGATAACGAGGCACGCGGCCGCCGCGAGGTTGCCGCCCGCGCTGTCGCCGGCGATCACCACCCGGGCCGCATCGCCTCCGAACGACGAGATTTCCTTCGCGACCCACGTCCACGCCGCGATGCTGTCATCGAGCGCCGCGGGAAACTTCGCTTCGGGTGCGAGCCGATAGCCGACCGAGACCACGACGACGTTCGCCTCGTCGCTGAACTGGCGGCACAGGTTGTCGTGCGAGTCAATGCTGCCCAGCACCCAGCCGCCGCCGTGGAACCACACGAGGACGCCGAGATCGGTCGCCTCACTCGGCCGGTAGATGCGCACCGGAACTTCACCGCCCGGCCCCGGTGCGGCCCGGTCCTCGACCGCGAACAGGGGGTATTCCGGGAGCGCAATTCTCGCCGCCTCCATCGTCGCCCGAACGACCGCGGGATCGCTCTCGGACGTGATCTGGAGAACCTCCTTGAACATCGGCAGGATCGCCTCCGCGGAAGGATGCAGCGGCATGACCCCTACTCCTGTTCGTCGAGCGCCTCGGCGAGCGCACGGAACGCGCGGCCGCGATGCGAAAGGGCGTTCTTCTCCGACATCGCCATCTCGCCGAACGTGCGCCCGTCGCCTTCCACCGGAACGAACACGGGGTCATAGCCGAAGCCGTGTTCCCCGCGTGGCCGTTCGCTGATCGCGCCCTTGACCTCGCCGCGTACGGCGATCTCGCGGCCGTCGGGCCACCGCGCGAGCGCAACCGTGGCAAACACCGCGTCGCGGCTCGGCGAGTCGTCGAGCTCGCGCATCAGCTTGGCGACGTTGTCGGCGGCACGACCGGCTTCACCCGCATAGCGCGCCGAACGAACGCCGGGCGCGCCGTCGAGCGCGTCGACTTCGAGTCCGCTGTCGTCGGCGATCGCGAGAACGCCGATCGCCTGAGCGAGCGCGAGGGCCTTGATCCGAGCGTTCTCCTCGAGCGTCGCGCCGGTTTCGGTCACGTCGGGCGCGACCGCAGGTGTCGGTGTGCGCTCGACGGTGTTGGCGATGCCGTCGGACGTGTCGAGGAGGAAGCCATACGTGGAAGCGCCGACGGTGAGCGCCCACGCAACCACCGGGTGGTCAGCGCGCTCGACGATGACTTCCACGATCTCGCGCGCCTTGTCGGCATTCCCGGTGGCGAGCACGAACGGCAGCGGAAAGCTCATCGTCGCGCGGCCGGAGGTTCGGCGACCATCTCTTGCTGCGCCGCGATGATCTCCGCGATTCCGTCCTCGGCCAGCTTCAGCAGGCTGTCGAGATCGTCACGCGTGAAGGCAAGTCCTTCGGCCGTGCCCTGTACTTCGACGAACCGACCCGAGGCGGTCATGACGATGTTCATGTCGACTTCAGCACGAACGTCTTCGGTGTACTCGAGATCGAGCATCGGAATGCCGTCGATCACGCCGACCGAAATCGCCGCGCACGGCTCCAACACCGGGTGCTGCGACAGCAGATCCCGCGCGACCAGGCGGCTGCACGCGTCGTGCAGTGCGATCCAACCGCCACATATCGACGCGGTGCGCGTGCCGCCGTCGGCTTGGAGAACGTCGCAGTCGACGGTGATCTGGGTGTCGGGCATGCGCCGCAGGTCGGTGACTGCGCGCAGGCTGCGTCCGATCAAGCGTTGAATCTCTTGCGTGCGACCGGAGAGTTTGCCTCGCGACGCCTCGCGTTCGACACGCTCCGGCGAGGAACCGGGCAGCATCGAGTACTCGCCCGTCACCCAACCCTTGCCGCTGCCCTTCATCCATGGCGGCACGCGCGTCTCGACCGAAGCAGTGCACAACACTCGCGTCCGGCCGAACTCGACGAGCACCGAACCCATCGCCATCTCGGTGTAGTCGCGGGTGAATGTCGTCGGCCGGAGATCGGATGGCATGCGGCCGGAAGCTCGTGCGGTCATTGGCTCCGAGGTCGTGTCGATGCGGGTTCGGCCTAGATGCGGGTCACGAGGTGCGGCGCTGCGAGCACAACCGCGTGCCCGAATGCCTCTGACCCCTCTTCGACGGAGGCTACCGGGTCGATCGTTGGCCACAAGTGGGTGAGCACCAGGTGCCGCGCCTGCGCCGCTCGCGCCGACTCGCCGGCCTGACGGGCCGACAGGTGGATCGGCGCCCGGATGTCGTCGTGTTGGTAGGTCGCTTCCGAGAGCACGAGGTCGGCGCCCGGACCGAACGCCTCACAACTCCAGAGGGGTCCGGTGTCGGATGTGTATACGAGGCGCTTGCCGTCGTGCGCGATCTCGACTGCAACCGTGGGCGGGGGATGGTCGGTGCGCGAGAACCGCAGGTGGACTCCGTCGATCGACGTCGCGTCGCCGTCGCCGACGAGGTTCCAGTCGAAGGTGTCGGCCCAGTCGCCGACGAGGCATTCGAGTTGCTTCTCAACCCCTTCGGGCGCATACACCGGCAGGCACCTGCGGTCGATGCCGTACTTGTTCAGCACGTGCAGGCCGTAGAGGTCGACGCAGTGATCCGGATGGCTGTGCGTAATGACGACCGCCGTGAGCTCCTCGGGCCGGATGTGCTGTTGCAGGTTCGTGAACGACCCGTTCCCGCAGTCCATCCACAGCACGACGTCGCCGGCACGCACGATATAGCCGCTACACGCGCCACCCGCAGGCGCGCCATACGAGCCCGAGCAGCCGAGCACCGTCAACTCCACGCCCATGCCTCCTGCCTCACAACGTCCAGCCCCGCTTCGCTTCCTCTACCCTCGTCGCGGCCACGCTATGGCGTGTCGATGTCGCGGCGCACACTCGCCCTGCGCAAACGGTCGATGACAGCGAGACCGACGCCGTGCGGCGGCGGCGGAACGACGAGCACCACACCGAGTCCTGCTTGATCCGCTTGTCGAAGTCGCGCGTAGAGCACTCGCCCATAGTCGCCTACGTCGGCCGGTGCGTCGAGCACGACGAGTCCGGCCGGCACCTCCTTGGGCGATTCGAGGGCGAGCAGCCCGACCCGGGTTCCGCGTTGCAAGAGCTGCCGCGCGCGAGTCACAACCGCATCGGGCGTGACGACTTCGACGAGCGCGTCCGGCGCGTAGTGCGCCGGCAGCGTGCCCGGTGCAGCCACGGTGCCGTCGTCGCGCATCCGCGCCGAGCGGCCTGTGACGCGCGTCACGTCGCGTTCGGTGATGCCGCCGACGCGCAGAATCGCGGGCTCCGAACCAGTCACATCGACGATCGTCGACTCGACGCCAACGGTGCACGGCCCCCCGTCGAGGATCAGGTCGACGTCGGCACCGAGGTCGGCATGCACGTGCGCGGCCGTCGTCGGGCTGACTCGTCCGAACCGGTTCGCCGACGGCGCCGCGAGCCCACCGCCGAACTCGGCGAGCAGCGCGAGCGCGAGCGGATGACTCGGGACTCGCAGCCCCACGGTGTCGCGCCCGCCAGTGGCCGCGTCGGCAATGCGGTCGGGGCGCTTGCGCACCACCAGTGTCAACGGCCCGGGCCAGAACTCGGCCGCCAGCGCACGCGCCGCGTCGGGGATCTCGGTGCCGTATTGGTCGAGTTCGATATCCGCGCCGATATGAACGATCACCGGGTGATCGACGGGTCGGCGTTTCACCGCGTAGAGGCGCGCGAGCGCTTCCGCATTGGCGGCGTCGGCCCCGAGCCCGTAGACGGTCTCGGTCGGGAACGCGACGAGGCCACCACTCCGGAGTACACGAACGGCGTCGTCGACGCCGCTCACCAGTAGTTGATGCGGGTGGCGCGCTCGACGACGTCGTCGATCGGGTCCGTCCACGCGCCGGACGAAAGGTACTTCCAACCGCCGTCGGGCAGCAGCACGACGATCGTTCCCGACTCCATGTTCGCCGCCATCTTCACGGCGCCGGCGGCCGCGGCCCCTGATGAGATGCCCGCGAACACGCCGCACTCGTCGAGCAGGCGCCGCGTGAGCTCCACTGACTCGCGCGGGCGCACTATGAACTTCCGGTCGAGCACACCCGGTTCGAAGATCGGCGGCACGAACCCGTCGTCGAGGTTGCGCAATCCTTGTACCAACTCCCCCGACGGCGGTTCGACCGCGACCACGCGCACCGAGGGTTTGTGCTGCTTCAAGTACTTGCCCGCGCCCATCAGCGTGCCGCTCGTGCCGAGGCCGGCGACGAACACGTCGATCTCGGGACAGTCGCGCAGGATCTCGGGACCCGTCGCTTCGAAGTGCGCGAGCGGGTTCGCGGGATTGCCGTACTGGAACAACATCACGTACTCGGGTTCTTCGGCCGCGATCTTCTCGGCCATCCTGATCGCGCCGTTGCTGCCTTCGGCGCCGGGCGACACCGTGACTTCCGCGCCGAAGATCTCCAACAACTGGCGCCGTTCGACCGACACGTTCTCGGGCATCACGACGCGCAACTTGTAGCCGCGCAACTTTGCGACGAGCGCGAGTCCGATACCGGTATTCCCCGACGACGGTTCGAGGATTGTTGCACCGGGATCGAGGCGCCGCTCTTCCTCGGCGAGCTCGATCATCTTCAGCGCGATGCGATCCTTCGACGAGCCGCCGGGGTTCTGGCCCTCGAGCTTGGCCCAGATCTTCACCTCGGGATTCGGCGACAGCGCATGCACGCCGACGAGCGGCGTGTTCCCGATCGCACCGAGGATGTCGTCGTAGCGCATTTCTATGGTCGCACTCGCTGCGAAGCGGGATACCCGCCTCGCGGGCGCTCGTCGCTCCGGCGAGTTCGCTGCGCGCCTCCGGCGCTTCGCTCACCGCACTTGCTGACCATCGTCAGCCGCCGGCGACGGCGGGGAGGATCGAGAGGACGTCGCCGTCGCCGACCTTGGTGTCGAGGCCGTCGAGGTAGCGGATGTCGTCGTCGTCCTTGTAGACGTTGACGAACTTGTGCAGCCCGCCGTCGTCCCCGAGCAGGTTGCCGCGCAAGCCCGGGTACTGCTCAACCAGTGCCGTGAACACTGCGCCGACAGTCGCACCGTCGATCGTCACCGAGGCCTGGCCGTCGGCCTGCGTACGCAACACGGTTGGGAGCTTCACCTCGACGGGCACGGACGGCCTTTCGTTGCGGATACCGGCTGCAGACTACAACCCGACCTACAGGCTCGGGATTCCGAACTATCGGCCGACGACGACCGGGAGCTCGGCGATCTCACTCTTCCGGATGCGAAACGCATGCAGCACGGGCTCGCTCGACCGCATGCTGACGATGATGTAGATCCACGTCGGGTACCACTCGGCCTGGCGCACGTCGGTAGGCGACGGATACGCGTCGGTGTGGGTGTGACTGTGCCAGCAACCGACGAGCTCTTCGCCGCGCGCTTCGGCCGCGCGCTCGGCGCGGAGGAGATCGCGCGAGTCGACGGTATAGGTGATCGCCGAGGCTTCCGCGTTCGTGCACGGCGTGACTTCGGTGATCACTCCCCTCGGTTCGCTCTTCTCGCCAACTGGGCCTGCCAACAGTCCGCACGCCTCGTCGGGGAGCCCGTCGTAGCAGTGCGCGACGATCCGCTCGTACTGGCCGCGTGAAAGCCGAACGGTCGGTGTCGTGAAGGTCATGTATGCAACGTCATGGAGCGAGGGCGCGCCACACCCGCTCCGCTGTACACGGCATGTCGACGTGGCGGATGCCGAGATGCGACAGCGCATCGACCACCGCATTGTGCACGGCCGGCGTCGAACCGATCGTCGCCGATTCGCCGATTCCCTTCGCACCAAGCGGGTTGAGCGGGCTCGGGGTCTCGGTGTTCGACACCTCGTACGACGGGAACTCCGCGGCCGACGGCATCGCGTAGTCCATGAGGTTCGCGGTGACCGGGTTCGCGTCCTCGTCGTACTGCACGTGCTCGTACAGAACCTGCGCCACACCTTGCGCGATGCCGCCGTGTTGCTGGCCGGCGACGAGCATCGGGTTGACGATACGACCGCAGTCGTCGACCGCGACGTGGCGCAGGAGTTCGACGCGGCCGGTTTCGCGGTCGACCTCGACGACGGCAACGTGGGCGCCGAACGGGAACGACGACGCGCCGGCGTCGAAGTCGAGTTCGTGCGCGAGACGCGCCTCCATCCCTTCGGGCCGGCGCGCGTCGTCGGCCGCGGCCTGCGCGAGGTCGGCCCACGAGAGCGTGCGCGCGGGAACACCGACAACCTGGAGGCCACCGTCGCCGAGCACGACGTCGTCGGGGTTCGCCTCGAACAAGTGTGCCGCGAGCTGCTTGGCCTGCACGAGCACTTCGTCGCCCGCGACCTTCAGCGCGCTCCCCGCGATCTGGAGTGAACGCGATCCACCGGTCCCGCCCCCGCGCGCGATCACCGCGGTGTCCGACTGGAGGATGCGGATCTGCTCGAACGGCACGCCGAGTGTCTCGCTGAGGATCATCGAGAACGCGGTCTCGTGGCCTTGACCGTGCGCGCTCGTCCCGACATAGCCGAGCACGGTGCCGTCGGCATCGATCTCGACCTTGCCCCACTCACGGTGCAGGCCGACCGGCGCGGTTATCTCGACGTATGCGGACACGCCGATGCCGAGCAGCTTCGGATCGTCACGCTCGCGACGTGCGGCCTGCTCGGCGCGCAGCTCGTCGTAGCCCGACGCGGCGAGCACGGCGGCGAGCGGCTTCTCGTAGTCGCCGATGTCGTAGGTGGCACCGGTGATCGTCGTGTACGGGAACGCGTCGGGCGGGATGAAATTGCGCCGGCGGATCTCGGCCGGGTCCATGTCGAGTTCGTCGGCGGCAATGTCGAGCATGCGCTCGACGAGGTGCGTTGCCTCCGGGCGACCGGCGCCGCGGTACGCGGCGGTCGGCGTGGTGTTCGTGGCAACCGCCTGCCAGTTGAACTCGATTTTGGGCGTGCGGTACACGGCTTGCGACATCATCTGCGTGAAGAACGGGAGGAAGGCACCGATTCCCGGGTAGGCACCGGCGTCGCCGACGGTGCGTACGCGCAGACCCGTAATGGTGCCGTCGCGCTTCACGCCGAGCTCGGCGTAGTGCACCTGTGCGCGGCCGTGCGCCATCGAGAGCATGTTCTCCGAGCGACCTTCCGCCCATTTCACGGGGCGATCGAGCACGCGCGCGGCCTTCGCCGTGAGGAGGAACTCGACGTAGACGCCCTGCTTCGGCCCGAAGCCGCCACCTACTGCGGCGCACCGTGCCCGCACGAGGTTCGGATCGAGCCCGAGCGTTCCCGCGACGGCGTCGCGCACCGCGAACGGACCCTGTGACGACACCCACAGGGTCATCCCGTCGACTGGATCTCCAGGTATCGCGACGATGCCGTTCGGTTCCATCGGAACGGCCGCGAGACGCTGGTTGACGATGCGCTGGCTCACGACCACGTCGGCGTCGTCGAGAATGCCGTCGACCGGGCCGGTCCCCATGGCGTTGGCAACGTTGGAACCCTGCGCCTCGTGCAAGATCGGTGCGTCGGCTTCGAGCGCGGCCTCCATGTCGGCGACGGCGGGAAGCGGGTCGTAATCGATGATCACGGCCTCGGCCGCGTCGAGGGCCTGAGCCTTCGACTCGCCGATCACCATCGCCACGATGTCGCCGACGAAGCGGACACGGTCGCGGGCCAGGGGCGGCCGGTTCATCGTGGCCGGCAACATGATGAAGCCGTGGTGGTCGTTCAGCTCGAGGTCGTCGGCGAGGAAGACGGCCACGACGCCCGGCAGGGACCGGGCGACCTCGGCGTCGACGCCCTCGATCCGGGCATGAGCGATCGTGGACCGGACGAATGCGACATGGAGCAGCCCGTCGACCGCCAAGTCGTCGTAATACTCCGTCTCCCCGGTGAGGATCCCGGGATCCTCCCGGCGCACGACCGGGTTGCCGAGGATCGAACCGGACATCGCCATTGCTTCCTCCCGCCTGCGGCTCAATGAGAGCGGGCGCACGTTACCGAACCCCGGGTCGAGACTTCATTCCCGGCTTTGATCATCCGATCGGAACGGCGATGGACGCCGTCGCGGGGGATCAGTCGCGGGTCGACCAGATCGTCGGCCGGTACCAGCCGGCATCGCTCACGGGCGGGGCTCGACCTACGCGCCCATGCGTTCGTCCAGCTCCCGCCGGGCGACGTCGAACTCGGCGATCGTCTCCGTGATGATCTGCGCGACCGACTCCACTGCTTCGATGCGGCCCGCGACTTGCCCGCCGAATGCGAACGACGCGTCGAGGTTGCCGTTGAAGTAGAGGTCGAGCACGTTGTCGAGGCTCGGGATCACCGGATCACCCGCGGCTTCGGCCCGCTCGCTGAACGACGACCGCAACACGCGGAACGCGGGCGGGTTGTTGCGGTTCAGCAAGAACGTGTCGCCTTCGGACGCCTCGCAGATGAGCCGCTTCCAGTTGTCGTGCACGGGCGACTCGGCCGCGCTCACCAT
>JBEVDP010000080.1:0-7027 GCA_040513235.1 Acidimicrobiia bacterium
TCGAGTTCCTCTTGCAAGGACACGATCGCCCGGTGGCGCTCCATGACCGCCGGCGACAACTTGTCGATCGGCTCGTGATATCCGGCGTGTTCGCCCATCGTGTCCTCCAAGTCTGGCAACCGCCGATACCCGGAGGGCGGGCGGTGGCAAACTCCCTGGGAGCTACGAGTCGGTCGCCGCGCTGTCGCGCATGATCTGGTCGATCCACCACTGCGGTGCCGCGCCCATCAAGGTTGTGAGGTCCCAGTAGTCCCACCAGCGGACGATCCTTCCGGCGCGCATTTGTTGCATCGACAGGAACGGCAACGCGGCTTTCTCGCCGGTCGGCCATTCCCAGTGTTCGACGTGCTCGGTCACGACGGCGTTGTCGTCCGCCACGACGGTCAGCACGTCGTGGCCGATGTTCGCGAGCGGATCGAGGCCGATGCGCAGCCGGCGAACGATCTGCTGCGGACCGCGCGCGACGTCGTCGGCCGGCGTCGGGACGTCGGTGTATTCGCTGTCGGCATCGAAGTACGACGCCACCGCATCCCAGTCGCGCCGGTACAGGTCTTTCCAGAACCCGGCGACGATTTCGGCGTTGCCGCTCTGCATCAGGCGCCGATGGGCTTGGTCGGGGAAAAACGGACCGGCATCTGTTCGAGGCCGCTGATGAAGTTGGCGCGACGGCGGGGGAGGGTCGCGGGGTCGGCGGTGAGGTCGATGTCGGGGAGGCGCGTCAGCAGCTGTTCGAACATCACGCGCAGTTCCAGCCGCGCGAGCGCTTGACCCAGGCAGTAGTGCGACCCGAACCCGAACGCGACGTGCTCGTTCGGTTCGCGTTCCACGTCGAAGTGAAACGGGTCGTCGAACTTGGCCGGGTCCCGGTTGGCCGACTCGTACAAGAGCATTGCCTTTTGACCCGCGCGCATCGATTGGCCCATGAACTCGGTGTCGTGCGTGACCGTTCGGCACATGTTCTTGATCGGGCTGACCCAGCGCAGCATCTCCTCGACCGCGAGGGTGATGCGGCTCGGGTCGTCGACGAGCAGCTTGCGTTGCTCGGGATGCAACAAGAGTTGCTCCATGCCGCCGCTGATGACGTGGCGCGTCGTCTCGTCGCCGCCGATGAGGATGAGGAGTGATTCGTGCAGCACCTCGTCGGGCGTGAGCCGGTCCCCGTCGATCTCCGCGTGCACGAGGATGCTCATGAGGTCGTCGGTCGGATCCTGCTGGCGCGCCGCGACGGCATGGGTGCAGAACGTCGTGTATTCCGTCATCGCGTTCATCGCGGCCATGAACTGCTCGTCGGTGGCGCTCCCGCTCTGGGAACCGACGAGGTCGTCGGACCAGCGCAGCAGATCGTCGCGGTCTTCGGGTGCGACGCCGAGCATGTCGCCGATCAGGATCATCGGGAGCGGCGCGGCGATGTCGCGTACGAAATCGCACTCGCCCTGCTCGCAGACCTTGTCGATGATCGAGTCGGCGACGGCGCGGATCTCGGGCTCGCTGGCCCGTACTCGACCCGGCGTGAAGCCCTTGTTGACGAGCTTGCGCCGCTTCCAGTGCTCGGGATCGTCCATGTCGATCATCATCGGGATCGGGCCGTTGTTCGGTCGGATGCCACCTGCGTTCGAGAACGTGGCGGGGTCCTTGGACGCGCCGAGCACCGCGGCGTACGACGCGAAGCCCCAGATGTCGTTCGGCGCGTCGTAGTAGACGGGCGCGTTCTCGATCATCCACGCGTACTTGGGGCCGGGATCGTCGACGTAGAACCCGCCCTCGATCAGGTCGATGTCGTCCCGGGTCGGGTGGTCGGCCATGTTTGTCAGTCTCTCCTACTTGGGCGGCATGCGGATGCCGGCATCCATGCGGATGACTTCGCCGTTCAGATAGCTGTTGCGGACGATCTCCATCGCCAGTGAGGCGAAATCGTCGGCCACGCCGAGCCGCTTCGGGAACAGCACACTCTGCGCCAGCGCGTCGCGAGCTTCCTGCGGCATGGAGCCGAGCAGCGGCGTGTCGATCAGTCCGGGCGCGATCGTGCACACGCGGATACCGGCGGCCGAGAGATCGCGCGCGGCGGTGAGCGTGAGCGACGCCACGCCGCCCTTCGATGCCGAGTACGCGGCCTGGCCGATCTGGCCATCGAACGCGGCGACCGAAGCGGTGTTGACGATGACACCGCGCTGACCGTCGCCGTCGGGTTCGTTCGGCGTCATGCCCGACGCCGCGAGCCGCATGACGTTGAACGTTCCGATCAGGTTGATCTCGATGATCTTGCGGAACGTTGCGAGCTGGTGCGGCGCGCCGGTGCGGTTCACGGTGCGCTCGACCCAACCCACACCGGCGCAGTGGATACAGACGCGCAGAGGCGCGATCTCGGTTGCGGCGCCGACCGCGGCTTGCACTTGTTCTTCGTCGGTGATGTCGCCTTGCGCGAACGTCGCGTCCAGTTCCTTGGCGACGGCTTCGCCCTTGGCTGCGTCACGGTCCAGCAAGACGACGTGTGCGCCCGCCGCGGCCAGGCGCCGGCTCGTCGCTTCGCCCATGCCTGAGGCAGCGCCGGTAACAAGTGCCGTCGTGTTGGTCAGGTCGAGGTCCATTCGGCGGACGTTAGTTGCTCGAACCGTTGTCTCCCTGAGGCCGCAGTCGCTACGGTCCGAGGTATGGCTGCTGCATTCGTGTTGCCGGGCTTCTCCGGCCAACTGTTCCATCCGGGCGATGCCGGTTACGACGACGCCCGCGCCGTCTTCAACGGCATGGTCGACCGCAAGCCCGCGCTGATCGCCCGTTGCGCCTCGGCCGATGACGTCGTGCTCGCCGTCAACCTTGCGCGCGAGCAGGCCTTGCCGCTCTCGGTGTACGGCGGCGGGCACGGAGTCACCGGCTCCGCGGTGGTCGACGCGGGCGTCTGCGTCGACCTGCGCGGCATGAAGGGCGTCAGCGTCGACCCGCAGGCGCGCACTGTGCGCGCCGAAGGGGGGCTCACCTGGGGCGAGTTCGACGCCGCGACGCAGGAGCACAGCCTCGCCGTCACCGGCGGCCGTGTCACGAGCACCGGTATCGCGGGTCTCGCACTCGGCAGCGGCAGTGGCTGGCTCGAGCGCAAGTTCGGCTTCACCTGCGACAACTTGATCGCGGCCGAGGTCGTGACTGCCGACGGCCGTCAGGTCGTGGCGTCGGAGAAGGAAAACCCGGAGCTCTTCTGGGGCCTGCGCGGCGGCGGCGGCAACTTTGGCATCGTCACCGCGTTCCACCTTCAGCTCCACGAGGTTGGTCCGATCGTGTTCGGCGGCATGCTCGTGTGGCCGGCGCCGATGGCGGGTGACCTCGTTCGCTTCTTTCGCGACTTCATGGTCGACGCGCCCGACGAGGTTGGCTGTGCGCTCGCGTTCATTACCGCGCCGCCGGAAGAGTTCGTGCCCGAACCGGCGCGCGGTATGCCGGCGTGCGGGATCATCGCGTGTTACGCGGGCTCGGTCGAAGACGGTGAGCAGGCGTTCGCGGCACTGCGCGCCTTCGGACCGCCCGCCATCGACATGTTGGGCCCGATGCCATACCTCGCCGTGCAGCAACTGCTCGACGCGCCGAACCCGAAGGGGCGGCAGAACTATTGGACGGCTGACTTCCTTGCCGACCTTCCCGACGAAGCAATCGACGTGCTTGTGCCGCGCGCCACGCAGCCCGTGTCGCCGTTCACGCAGATCCTCTTGGTGCCGGGCGGCGGCGTGCTCGCGCGCGTCGACGAAGAAGCGACCGCGTTCGGGCAGCGCACTGCGCCGTGGAACATGCACTTCTTGTCGATGTGGGAGGACCCCGCCGAAACCGAGAAGAACATTGCGTACACCCGGGAACTTGCGAATGCAATGAAACCGTGGACGACGGGACGCGCGTATCTCAACTTCATCGGGGACGAGGGCGCCGACCGGGTCGAGGCGGCATTCGGGCCCGACAAGTACGGGCGCTTGCGCAAACTGAAGCGGGAGTGGGATCCCGACAATTTGTTCCGGCACAACCAGAACATCCCGCCCGCCGACTAGGGAATATTGCACGCGGGGGAATGTGGCGCCGCCGGCGCGGGTTACCCATCTTCGTGGTCTGCCTCGACGGCGATAGTGCGAGCCGGCACGCGGCGTTCGAACGGTTCGTGGTGCCGGAGATCTCGCGCCTCGGCCGGGCGGCGCAGCGACTCACGGGTGAACGGACCGCCGCGGAAGATCTCGTCCAGGAAACGCTGGTGCGCGCGTACCGATCGCTGTGCCGTTTCGATGGCCGTTATCCGCGGGCGTGGCTGCTCACGATCTTGCGTCACGCGTTCCTCAAGGATGTGCAGCGTCAGCGTCCGTCGGTGATCGTCGACGTGACGTCGCACGACAGCGATCCGGCCGACCGCGTCGCGTTCGACGACGCGCTCGCGCGCGCGCTCGAGTTGCTGCCGATCTCGCAACGCGCCGTCGTCCTCCTCGTCGACGTCGACGACCATTCGTACGCGGAAGCCGCGGCCACGCTCGGTATCCCCGAAGGCACCGTCATGTCGCGCTTGCACCGCGGCCGTCGCAAGCTCCGGGAGCAGCTGGTCGCGTGAGGAACGTCCCTGGCGAGGTTCCATGTCCGATCGCCGGCTCGCTGCTGCATCCGTTTCTCGACGGTGAGTGTCGGGCGTCGCAGTCGATCGTCGTGTCCGTTCACCTACGGCGCTGCCGCGAGTGTGAGCAGGAAGCTCGTACCGTATTGGTGATCCGCCGCGTGCTGCGCCGTCCGCCGGCCATCGATCCGGATGCGGTCGCCCGGCTGTGCAGCTTCGTGGCGCTGCTGACGAGGTCGCCGAGGTAGCCGCGCCGCGACAGAATGCAGCCGTGCCTCTGATCTCGTACGCGGCGCGGCTCGACCAGCACGCGACCGCCGACCCTGACCGACCTGGCGTCACCGACGAGCAGCGCACGCTTACTCGGGGTGACTTCGACCGGCTCGCGAATCGCACCGCGCGGGCGTTCGCGGCACTCGGCGTTGCGACCGGGGAATTCGTGACGATCGCACTGCCGAATGGGATCGAGTTCCTCAGCGCGGCCGTCGCGTGTTGGAAGCTCGGCGCCATCCCGCAACCGGTCTCGTCCCGGCTCCCAAAGCGGGAACTGGACGCCATCGTCGAGTTGGCGAACCCCAAAGTGATCGTCGGCGTCGACCCGGCGGAGCATTCCGGACGCGCGTGTTTGCCGCCCGGATGGGAGCCCGCGGGTGATCTCGACGACGGACTGCTGCCCGACGCGGTGTCGGAGCCGTTCAAGGCGATGACGTCCGGCGGCAGCACCGGCCGGCCCAAGCTGATCCTCGCCGGTAGCGCGGGCCGCATCGATCCCGACGCGCATCCGGGCCTGATGATGAAGCTGAACGGGACGCACTTGATGCCGGGGCCGCTGTATCACAACGGCCCGTTCATGTGGTCGATGACTGCGTTGCTCGCGGGCAACCACGTCGTGCTCGGCGGCAAGTTCGACGCCGAGCGAACGTTGCAGTTGATCGACGAGCATCACCCCGACTCGATGTACATCGTTCCGACGATGATGGCGCGTATCTGGAAGCTGCCGATGAGCGTGCGCGACCGCTACGACGTCTCGTCGTTGAAGGTCGTGTGGCACCTCGCGGCGCCATGCCCGCCGTGGTTGAAGGAAGCCTGGATCGAGTGGCTCGGGCCGGATGCGATCTACGAGTTGTACGCCGGGACCGAGGCGCAGTCTGCGACCATCATCACCGGCCGCGACTGGCTCGAGCACCGCGGCTCGGTCGGGCGCGTGCTGTCGGGCGAGATGAAGGTGTTCAGCCCCTACGGCGAGGAGTTACCGCCGGGTGAAGTCGGCGAGATCTACATGCGCTCAGCCGGCGGCGCCAAGACCTACGAATACGTCGGCGCGCAGGCCAAGACGCTCCCCGGTGGCTGGGAATCGCTCGGCGACATGGGGGCCATCGACGCCGACGGCTACGTGTACCTCTCCGATCGTTCCACCGACATGATCCTCGTCGGCGGCTCGAACGTGTATCCCGCCGAGGTGGAAGCCGCGCTCGACGAGCACCCGCGTGTGCGCACCAGCGCGGTCATCGGACTCCCCGATGACGATCTCGGCAGCCGGCCGCACGCGATCATCCACACCGACGACGGCACCCCGATCCCCAAAGACGACTTGCGCGACCACCTGGCCGATCGGTTGGTGCGCTACAAGATCCCGCGCAGTTTCGAGTTCACCGACGAACCGTTGCGCGACGACGCCGGCAAGTTGCGCCGCAGCGCCCTCCGCTCCGAACGCCTCTGAAGCCCGTAACGACCCATGCGTCACTCAGCCGTACTCATTACGGCTGAGTGACGCATGGGCATTTAGGTGCTCGGCTTTTGCCAGACGGAGATGTGTTTGGGGCTGTCGCTCGTGAAGGGGGCGCGGTTCCAGTCGCTCCAGCGTTCGCGCAGCCTCATCCCCGCGATGCGTGCCATCAGGTCGAGTTCTGCCGGCCACGCGTAGCGGAACGGCATCGAGTGCACCGCGACGTCGCCCTTGCCGACGAAGTAGTGGTGCGAGATCAACCTTTGATTCGCAGTGTCGAACTCGTCGAAGCCAAGGTGCTCGGGCGTCACCACGAATGGCTGGAACCGCTCGCCCGGCGGGAGACGCTGGAGCCGCGGAACGAGAACCTCGATCACGAAGACGCCGCCGGCTACGAGATGTGCGGCCGCGTTCTCGAAGCACGCGACCTGATCGTCCTGGGTGGTGAGGTTCCCGATCGTGTTGAAGACCAGATACGCGAGCTGGAAGTTGTCGTCCACCTTCGTCGTCGCGAAGTCGCCGACCGTCACGCCGATCGCGTCGCCGCCGGGCTTCCGCCGCAGCTGCGCGACCATCGCTTCCGACAGGTCGATCCCGTGCACCCGCACGCCGCGCCGGCTGAGCGGCAACGCGATGCGGCCGGTGCCAATGGCGAACTCCAGCGCGGGCCCGTCATCCGCGAGGTCCGCGAGGAAGTCGGCCGTCTGCTCGATGACTGCCGGATCGAATTCCGG
>JBEVDP010000081.1:0-4449 GCA_040513235.1 Acidimicrobiia bacterium
ACGTTGTGGTGGTCGCCGACGAACAGGCTGTCGAGCCCGGCGTCGCGCGCGGCGCGGGCCCGCTCGACCATCCAGCGCGCGCCTTGACGTGGGTCCATGGGTGCGTAACCACTGCGCAGCGACGTGCCGATTCTCATGAGGGTCAGCCTCGCGCGATGATCAGGCGATGGCGACCCAGGATCTCGACACGCTTGCCCGCCGGCGCGCGGAACTCCGCGACACGTTTCTCTTGCCCGACGACGAGCGGCCCGCATCGAACGGCGGCGGCGTCCATCACCTCGCGCTCATCTGCCGCGATCCCGAGACGACGATCCGCTTCTATCAAGACGTGCTCGGCTTCCCGCTCGTCGAGTTGTTCGAGAATCGCGACTATCCCGGCTCATCGCACTTCTTCTTCGACATCGGCCACGAGAACATGCTTGCGTTCTTCGACTTCCCCGGCCTCGGGCTAGAACCGGTGCCTGAGGGGCTGGGCGGCGTGCAGCACGTCGCGATCTCGGTCGAGCCCGAAGTGTTCGAGCGGATGAAGGACGTCCTCGCCGCCGCGGGCGTCGACTACATCGGCCCCGACCGCGGCATCGAGGAGTCGATCTACTTCAAGGACCCCGACGGCATTCAGGTCGAACTGATCCGCCAGCCGTTGTTCGAAACGCCGGAGTCGGCGCCGCAAAACTCCTAACGAGTCGCGTGCTCCGTCCGGTCGAGGACGGTGAGATCATCGACGCGTGTCATCCGAGCTCGACGAGCCATTCGAACGGCGTGCCGTCGAGCGCCTGTTGGAACTCGACCGTCACCCGGCTGAGCTGGTCGAGCATCAGCATGATGCCGAATCCGATGAGGACGAACGCGGAGAACGCGACGAGCGCGGTGAGGTGGCGTTTCACGAACGCCAGCGCGCCGCTCACGCGCCCGAGCGCGAGGCCGACGACGAGGAACGGGAGCCCAAGGCCGAGCGTGTAGGCGACGAGGAGCGTCGCGCCTGCCCACAGTCGGTCTTGGTTCGCCGCGATGGTGAGGATCGACCCCAGGATCGGCCCGATGCACGGCGACCAACCGAACCCGAATGCGGCACCCGCGACGAGCGGCGCGGCCTCACCGAAGCGGCCGAGCTGCGGGTGGAAGCGCTTCTCTTGGTAGAGCCACGGTGCGCGCAAGAACAACGACCCCAGCAGGAACAGGCCCATGCCGACCATGATCGTGCCCGAGATGCGCGTCAGCAGGTCTTGGTGGTCGCCGAGCGTCTGGCCGATCGCGGAGGCGGTGAGCCCCAGCAATACGAACACGCTGCCGAAGCCGAGCACGAACATCGACGTCGTGCGCACAACGCGTCTCGTCTGCTCGCGCGTTCCTTCTTCGAGGGTCGACAGGTCGAGGCCGGTCACCATCGACAAGTACGCAGGGACGAGGGGCAACACGCACGGCGACAGGAACGACACGATCCCGCCGCCGAAGGCCGCGAGATACGCGAGTCCGTCAACGTCGTTGAACCGGGACCCGAGGGCGAGCAGGGCCGTCGCCGTCACGGGACCATTGTGCGTGATCCCAGCCTCGGCGCCCGCATTACAGGGTGTCAGTAGGCTGCCGCCTTCGGAAGATTCGATCGGGGGATGTGGTGAGCGCCAAGGACATGTTCGACCTGTCGGGGAAGGTGGCGGTGCTGACGGGCGTCGGCAGCGGCATCGGCAAGGCGACGGCCATGACGCTGGCCGCCGCGGGCGCGACCATCATCGGCGGCGACATCGACGAGGTCGCGGCGCAGGCGACGGCCGACGAACTGAAGGCCGACGGCGCGACCGCATCGGTGCGCCGGACCGACGTCACACAGCGGGCCGATGTCGACGCGCTGGTTGACCACGCGGCGGCCGAGTTCGGCCGGGTCGACATCGTCGGCAACATCGCCGGCGTCCCACACAACAAGACGGTCGCCGAGTGCAGCGACGAGGAGTTCGAACGCATCCTCGCGATCAATCTCAAGAGCGTGTTCTACGGGTGTCAAGCCGCGATCCGGCACATGATCCCGCAGGGTTCGGGATGCATCGTGAACATCTCGTCGGGCGCGATCGACACGCCCGCGCCGACGCTCGCGTGCTACGGCATGACCAAAGCCGCGGTCGCAATGCTCACCAAGACGCTCGCGACGGAGGTCGGTCGTCACGGCATCCGCGTCAACGCGATCGCGCCGGGAATGATCCTCACGAACTTCTCGCGCCACAACTTCACCGACGCCGACGGCAATGTCGTGCCCGAACGCCTCGAGCAGTACCACAAGCGTGCGAGCGCGATGGCGCCGCTCGGCCGGGCAGGCGAAGCGCAAGACGTCGCGAACTCGTTCCTGTACCTCGTCTCGGACGCGGCGTCGTTCATCACGGGCCAGATCGAACGCCCCAACGGCGGCGTCTCGATGCCCTGGTAGCGGGACTCGCAGCCTGAGCGAGCGTCGGGAGCCGGGTATCCCGGCGAGCAGCGAGCGGGGCCCGAGCGGCCCGGCCCGCAGGGCCAAGAGCGGAAAGCTGGGTCAGTCGGTGATGCGGCGGACGCTGATGTGCGACTCGACCGGCGGGCCGGTACGAGTGCCGGTGCGGTAGCGGCCGTCGACGACGGGCAGCGCGCCGCTTCGCAACATCGTCGATCGGGCCCGCTGCCGGGCGATGCGCCGGGCGCGCTTGCGCTTGACCGCCCGACGGCGCACCATCACAAACGCGATCAGCAGTGCGAGCAGCACGAGCGCGACGTTGCGGGGCCGGAACAGCCCGGGTCCGCCGCCTCCGTCGTCAGCCTCGGGTTCGACCTGTTGAGCCACGATGGCCGTCCCGTCGACTGCCTCGCCTTGCGGCGCGGCCGCGGCCTCCGCGGTCGTCGGCGGGGTCGTTGTGGCGACGGGTGCCAGCGTGGTCGGCGTGCCCGCGGCCGTCGTACCGTCCGCGCCCCGCGCCACCGCCACGAACGCCTGCTGGTCGGCGACGCGACGCGCGAGTGGGCTCACCGCGACATCCGGCAGCGTCTCGCCGGTGCCCGACTCATTCGGTGTCGCGAAGCCGAACTCGAGCAACTGGACCGCCCAGCCGTAAGTGTCCCACGTGTTCAGGACGACGGCGATCAGCGTGCGCCCGTCACGCGTCGCGGTGGCGACGAGCGTGTGGCCGGCGTTGTCGGTGTATCCCGTCTTGTAGCCCGTCGCCCACTCGTACCCGCGGCTGTTGCCGGGTAGCAGCTTGTTGTGGTTCGTCAACGATCGTTGCCCGCCCTGCGGATCGATGAACTCGTACTTGGGCATCGACGCCCAGTTCGTGATCTCGGGAAGGGTAAGAGCGTTGCGCGTCGCGATCGCGATGTCGTACGCGCTCATACGTGGCCCACCCGCGAACGCTCCTTCGTCGTCGAAGCCCGCCGGATCGGCGAACGTGCTGTCGACCATGCCGAGCCGAGCCCCGGTCGCCGTCATCGCAGCCTGGAACCCCGCCAGGCTCCCGCCGCCCGCAGTCTCGGCGATCGCGTACGCGGCATCGTTCGCCGACGCCATCATCAGCGACGCCATCGCGTCGGCGAGGGGCCACTGGTCACCGGCAACCATGTTGATCCGGCTCGCCGGTTGAGCCGCGGCGAGGGGGCTGACGGCCACCATCGCGTCCGGCGCCAGGCGCTCCATCGCGGTGAGCGCCGTCATCACCTTGGCCGTACTCGCGGGGGGGTGCGGATCATGCGGCTTGTCGGCGAGCAGAACGGTGCCGGTCGTGGCGTCGACCACGATGTACGCCAACGGCTGTGGGGAAACGACCTGGCGCGGGCGCGCGCCGCCGGTCGCGGCGGCGGGGGGCGCGAGCACACCGAGCAGGAGCACGGCGAGTGCGGCGCGTAGGGCGTTGGTTCCTCGGCGGCCCATTGCGCGGAACAGGCTAGGCGGCGGTACACCCCAAACTGGGGTTGGGCCTCGAAACAGTCCGGATTCCGGCGGGCGGCGTGCCACCATGGGACCGTGGCTCGGATATCGGAACGCATCGCAGCGATCACGGAGTCGGCGACGCTCGCCGTCGACGCCAAGGCCAAGGCACTCAAGGCGTCCGGCGAGAACGTCATCGGATTCGGCGCGGGCGAGCCCGACTTCCCGACACCCGAGCACGTCGTCGACGCCGCGGCTGCGGCCTGCCGCGACCCTCGCTTCCACCACTACACGCCGACGCCCGGGCTGCCCGAGCTCCGGGAGGCGATCGCGCACAAGACGAAGCGCGACTCCGGCGTCGAGGTCGCGGCCGAGCAGGTCCTCGTCACCAACGGCGGCAAGCACGCGGTGTACAACGTCTTCCAGACGCTGTGCGACCCCGGCGACGAAGTGCTCCTGCCCGCGCCGTACTGGACTTCGTACCCCGAGACGATCACGCTCGGGGGCGGCGTTCCCGTCGTGCTGCCCACCACCGAGGTCTCGGGCTTTCGCGTCTCGCTCGAACAACTCGA
>JBEVDP010000082.1:0-2913 GCA_040513235.1 Acidimicrobiia bacterium
GCCACCCGCTCCAGGTAGGGCATCAGGAAGCTGGCAATGAACGGCAGCGACTTGGTCGACTCCGTCGAGAGCAACGGCAGCAATCGCTCGGGCTCGGTGTCCAGGATCTTGTTGAGGACCTGGTGCTCTCGGATCGAACGGCGGGCGTACACCAGCCCGCGGGCCAAAAGTTCCGACAGATCGGGTGCATCCCGGACCTGGTCTCCCAGCGCGACGAAGTAGCGGGCGACCGCCCAAGCCACGGTCTCTTGGAGCAACTCGTCCCGGCCGCCCGGAAACTGGCGATAGATGGTCGCCCGGGAGACACCCGACACCTTCACGACGTCCTCGATCGTCGTCTTTGCCATCCCGTACCGGGCGACGCACGTGTAGGTCGCCTCGAGCAGGCGATCCCGCATCGCCAACGGGTCACTGTTCATGGTCGCACTCGCTCAGCGCCGGGATACCCGGCGCTGGCCCTTCGGGCACGCTCGCCGCTCCTGCGAGCGAGCTCCGCTGCGCTGCGCTCGCCGCCGCTTGGGAGTCATCCCACCATTGTGGGTCAGAATCCCAATGTGGCCGATCCGAGCGTGGCCGAGACGCACGACGAGTGGCTGAAGCGGGATGCCGCGGTCGTGTGGCACGGCTTCACCCAGATGGCCGCGTACGCCGACAACCAGCCGATCATCGTCGAGCGCGCCGAGGGGCACGACCTGATCGACGTCGACGGCCGGCGCTACCTCGACGCGATCTCGTCGTTGTGGGTCACGACCCTCGGGCACTGTGTCCCCGAACTCGACGATGCGATCCGGGTCCAGCTCGCGCTCGGCGCGCACTCGACGATGCTCGGCAACGGCAACCGCGCCGTGATCGAGCTGTCGGAAGCCCTGGCGCAGGTCGTCCCCGTCGACGATCCCCACTTCCTCTACGCGTCTGACGGGGCTTCCGCGGTCGAGCAGGCCCTCAAGATCGCGTGCCAGTTCTGGGCCAACCGCGGCACGCCTCGAACCGGTTTCATCGCGTTCGGCGGCGCGTACCACGGCGACACGGTCGGCGCACTCTCACTCGGCGATGGGGGGTTCGGTACCGAGATCTTCGACGCGCTGCGTTTCCCGGTGTTGCGCGCGCCCGACTTCGCGGCGCCGGACTGCTTCGACCGCGCGATCGCACTCGTCGCCGAACACGCGGGCGACCTCGCGGCCGTCGTGGTTGAGCCGCTCGTGCAAGGCGCGGCCGGCATGCAGCTCGCCGATCCGGACGGCGTTGCTCGGCTGGGCGACGCGTGCCGCGTCCACGACGTCTTGTTGATCTGCGACGAGGTCGCAACCGGATTCGGGCGCACCGGCACTCTGTTCGCATCCGAGCAGTGCGGGCTGCGACCCGACTTGATGTGCCTCGGCAAGGGCATGACTGCGGGCTACCTCGCGATGTCGGCGACGGTCGCCAGTGGGCGCGTGTTCGACGCGTTCCTCGGCGACGATCTCGGGCCCCGGACGCTTTACCACGGCCACTCCTACGGCGGGAACGCACTGGCAGCGGCCGTTGCGCGTCGTCATCTCGAGTTGTTCGAAGCGTGGGACGTGCTCGCAAATGTGCGCGAGCGATCCGACGAGCTGCGAGCGCTGCTGCACGATCGCATCGCGGCCAAGCCGGCGGTACGCGAGATCCGGCTCCAGGGCTTGATGGGCGGCGTCGAGCTCGCGCCGCCGACCGGCGGACTGCGGTGGGGCCGGCGAGTCAGCTCGCACGCAACCGATCACGGGGTGTTGCTGCGCCCGCTCGGCGACACCGTGGTACTGATGCCTCCCCTCACGATCACTTCGCCCGAGGTCCGGCGCATCGTCGATGTGCTGTCGGACGCGATCGACGCGGAGTGCGCGTGAACGAGCGTGGCATGACATGGCGGGCGTGGGCCGACGGTGAACGCGGTGCGATCCACGCCGCGGGTCAGTGGCGAGCACCGCGCGACCTCGACGGCCGCGGACCCGAGGGCGAGCTCGCCGGCCACGGACCGGTCGTGTCCTTCGCATCCAACGACTACCTCGGCCTCACACAGCATCCGGCAGTCGTCGCCGCGGCCCACGCCGCACTCGACCGCTGGGGTGCCGGCTCGGGCTCGGCGCGGTTGATCGTCGGCTCGCGCCCCGCGCACACCGATCTCGAACACGCGCTCGCCGAGTGGAGGGATGCGGATCGCGCCGCCCTCTTCCCCACCGGATTCGCCGCGAACCTCGGCGTGCTCACGACTGTCGGCGGACCGGGCACGCTCGTGTGCTCCGACGAGTTGAACCACGCGTCGATCATCGACGGCTGCCGGTTGAGCCACGCCGATATCGCGATCTATCGGCATTCCGATCTCGAGCATCTCGCCTCGTTGCTCGGCGCGCGCGGCGACCGGCGCGCCGTGGTCGTGAGCGACACCGTCTTCTCGATGGACGGCGACACCGCCGATGTCGACGCACTCGCCGCACTCGCCCGCCGCCACGAAGCATTGCTCGTGCTCGATGAAGCCCACGCGGTGCTCGGCCCCTCCCCCGCGTTCGCGCGCGATGGCGACGTGCTGCGCGTCGGGACCCTCTCCAAGACCCTCGGCGCGCTCGGCGGCTTCGTCGCCGGGCCCGCGCGCTATGTCGAGCTGTTGGAGAACCGGGCCCGCCCCTACATCTTCACGACCGCACCGACGCCGGCTGACACTGCGGCCGCGTCCGCCGCCCTCGACATCGTCCGCTCCGCGGAAGGCGACCGGCTGCGCGCTCGATTGCGCGAACTCGTGCACCGCCTGCGTCCCGGACACTCGTCACCCATCCTGCCGTTCGTGTGCGGGACCGAGGACCGCGCGCTCGCGGCCGCGGCGGCGCTCTTGGAGCACGGCCTGTACGTCCCCGCGATCCGGCCGCCCACGGTCGCGCCCGGAACTGCCCGACTGCGGGTCAC
>JBEVDP010000083.1:0-4314 GCA_040513235.1 Acidimicrobiia bacterium
GCGGCCCGCAGCATGCGCAGCGGATCATCGCCGAACGACAGCTCCGGACTCTGCGGCGTGCGCAGGCGCTGTTGGGCGAGGTCGGCGAGACCCCCGAACGGGTCGACCAGTTCGGGCTCGTCGAGCGCGAGCGCCATCGCGTTGATTGTGAAGTCGCGGCGCGACAGGTCGGTCTCGATGTCGTCGGAGTAGGAGACCTCGGGCTTGCGGCTCTCGGGGCGGTACACGTCGGCGCGGAACGTCGTGACCTCGAACGTCTGGCCACCCTTCTGCAAGCCGACGGTGCCGAAGCGTTGGCCTTGCAGCCAGACCGTCTCAGCCCAGTCGCGCGCGATCGCCTCCACGGCTTCGGGCCGCGCATCGGTCGCGATGTCGATGTCGTGCTCGGGACTCAGCCGGTCGAGGAACACATCGCGCACGATCCCGCCGACAAGGTACGCGCGGTAACCAGCGGCCTGGAGCCGGCCCGCGAGCGCTTGGGTCGCGGAGTCGGGTTCCAAGAAGGGTGCGAGGCGAGGCGGAACCGTCACGCCCGTATTCTGTCGGGCCGGGCCTGGTCAGTTGGTACCGTCTGCACAGAGATGGAACCCGAGACTTGGCGCTGGATCTGGCTGGCGGCGACCGTCTTCTTCGCGATCGGCGAGATAGCTGTCCCTGGCACGTTCTTCATGATCTCGTTCGCGATCGGCGCGTTCGTCGCGTGCGTGCTCGCTTTCTTCGACGTGAGCGTTGGCATCGAGTGGCTCGCGTTCCTCGTGGTCAGCGGAATCGCGCTCGCCGCGCTGGTCCCGATCGGCCGTCGCATCAACCAGACCAGCCAGGGCTCAGTCGGTTCAACCCGATGGGCCGGACGCCGGGCGGTCGTGTTGAGTGAGATCCCGGCGGGCGTGCACGCAACGGGCCTCGTGCGCGTCGAGCGGGAGGAGTGGCGGGCGGAGAGCGTCGACGGGTCAGCCATTGCCGCCGGTACCGCCGTGAAGGTATTGCGCGTCGACGGAACGCGTCTGATCGTAGGCCCGCCGGAGGGCGGAACGGCATGACCACCTTCGCGATCGTCGCGGCGGCTTTTGCATTCCTGTTATTCGTCATCGCGGCGACGAGCGTCCGCATCGTCCGGCCGTATCAGCGCGGGCTCGTCGAGCGGCTCGGCAAGTACCACACCACGGTCGACCCGGGAATGCGTCTGATCATTCCGTTCATCGACAAGATCCTGCTCATCGACATGCGCGAGCAGGTGGTCGACGTGCCGCCGCAGGAGGTCATCACCTCCGACAACGTCGTGGTGTCGGTCGACGCCGTCATTTACTACGAGGCAACCGACCCGCAGCGGCTCGCCTACAACGTCGCCGACTTCCAGCGCGCGGTCACGAAGCTCGCACAGACGAACCTGCGCAACGTCGTCGGCGACTTGCAACTCGACGACGCGCTCACGTCGCGCGACACGATCAACGCCAAGCTGCGCGAGATCCTCGACGACGCCACCGACAAGTGGGGCACGCGCGTCGTGCGCGTCGAGATCCAGCGCATCGACCCGCCGCCCGAAGTCGTCAACTCGATGCACCAGCAGATGCAGGCCGAGCGGACGCGGCGCGCCGTCGTCACCGAGGCGCAAGGTGCCCGCGAGGCCGCGATCACCCGTGCCGAAGGCGAGAAGCAGTCGGCGATTCTCGAAGCCGAGGGTTTCCGGCAGCGCCAGATCCTCGAAGCACAGGGCCAGGCCGAGGCCATCGAGCGACTCGCGCAGGCCGAGCGGTTGCGCGAGATCGCGGTCGCCGAAGGCCAGGCCGAAGCCATCCGCAACGTGTACGGCGCGATCCACGCGGGCGATCCGACCCCCGACCTGCTCGCGATCAAGTACTTCGAGGCGCTCGCGGCAGTCGCCGACGGACGGGCGACGAAGATCTTCCTCCCCACCGAGATGGGTGGCCTGTTCGGCACGATCGGCGGCCTCGCGGAGCTGTTCGAGCAGCCCCGGCCCGACAGCGCCGCCGCCGCAACGGAATCGTCGCCCCCACTGCCGCCGTCCGCCTGACGCACCTCGATCAATGGGCTCGGCGGGCGGGGACGCTGGCCCTGATCGGGCAGATGATCAGTGTGAACCGGGGAAGAGACGGTCCCTGACCGCCCGGACGATGTGCCCACCGGGGCCGCCGGCCGTCGCGCGCTCGGGCCGAACCGGCGCTCCGGCCAGCATCGAGACCGTGGCGGCAACCGAATCCCGCAGCGCGTCGAGGTCATAGCCGCCCTCGAGGAAGCACACGGCCCGGCCGGGCGGGGCCAGCGCCACGGTGCGGGCGGCGAGGTCGGCAAAATCGCCGGCCGCGAGGCCGAGGCCGGTGAGCGGATCCGCCCGGTGGGCGTCGTATCCGGCCGACACGAGCACCCAGTCAGGGCCGAACTGCTCCGCAGCAGGGGCGACAACGGTGTCGAGCGCGGCGAGGTAGACGTCGCCCGTTGCCCCCGCGGGGAGGGGAAAATTGATCGTCGTCCCGGTTCCCGGCCCGGCACCGACCTCGTTGAGCCCCCCGGTTCCGGGATATAGCGGCCATTCGTGCAGCGAGACGTACATCACCTGCGCATCGGCCCAGAACATGTCCTGGGTGCCGTTCCCGTGGTGCGCGTCCCAGTCGACGATCAGCACCCGCGACCCGCGGTCGCGCAGGGCTGCAGCTGCCACTGCGACGTTGTTGACGAGGCAGAAGCCCATCGACCGGGCGGGCAGCGCATGGTGCCCGGGCGGCCGCACCGCACAGAACGCGGCCGTCCCTTCGCCCCGTTCCAGCGCGTCGATCGCCTCCAGTCCGGCGCCGGCGGCCAGGAGCGCGGTCGTCCACGAGTCACTCGAGACCGAGGTGTCGGGATCGATCTGGCCGCCACCGTGCGCGCAGAACACCTCGAGCGCGTCGAGATATTCGGCGGTGTGGACCCGTTCGAGGTCCTCGCGAGCCGCCACCCGGGGCGCGAGGGGACGCTGCGCCTCGGCGACGCCGCTCAGTTGGAGACCCTCGAGCACTGCTCCGAGGCGCGCCGGCCGTTCGGGATGGCCGCGACCCGGATCGTGCTCCGCATACCGGGGATCCGTGGCGACCACGAGCATCGCGCCACGCTACCGAGCCTGATCGGGAGCCCGGCTCCCCGTAGGATCACCCCACAGTGAAGACGCAGTCGTTCCGATTCCGCGGCGGCGTCGTTCGTATCGCGGCCTGGCACGGCCGGCCCGACGTGGCGTCGCTGGCCGTCCGCGGCCGGGCGGCACTCGCGCCGGCGTCGATCGAGCGGCTGCTCGACCGAGTGCGGGCCTCCGGGTACCGCGAGGTCGTGACGAACGCGCTCGCGCCGGCCGCCACCCTGCCGCTCGTCGACGCCGGGTTCGCAGTGCGCGGCCGGCTGCGCATCCTCGAGCACGATCTCACCTCGCTCCCGCCGCCGACCCGCCGCACCCGGCGAGCGGTGCGCGCCGAACGGCCGCGCCTCCTGGAGATCGACCGCGCCGCGTTCGACGAGTTCTGGCACCTCGACGACGACGCGCTGCGCCAAGCGGCCCGGGCCACGCCGAGCGCGCATGTGCGCGTCACCACGGGCGAGCGCGCGCTCGGATACGGGCTGTTCGGCCGGGCCGCCACCGACGGTTACGTGCAACGGCTCGCAGTCGACCCCGAGGCGCACGGGCGCGGCCTCGGTGGGGCGCTCGTCGTCGACGGCCTGCACTGGTTGCGCGACCGCGGCGCGCTGCGGGCCTTCGTGAACACCCAGTCCGACAACGACCGCGCGTACTCCCTCTATGAGCGGACCGGCTTCCAACCGCTCCCCGTCGGGTTGTGTGTGCTCGGGCGGTCGCTGTGAGCCGCGCGCGCCGGGCGATCGTCGCAGGTGTGCTTCTGTTCGGCGCGCTCGCGCCGTTGGCGGCGCGCCCCGCCCCCGCGCCCGCGCTCGACCGCGCGCTCGCGCTCATTGGGCAGCCGGCGTGGACACCCGTCGCGGGCGACACCACCTTGCGCCTCGACATTCCGGCCGACGCGTTACCCGTGGGCGAAGAGCTCACGGTCCGACTGCGCTTCCACAACGCGCTGGCGACGAGCACCGCCTTCGACCGCACGATCACGGGCGAGCGGCTCGGGAACCGGATCCAGACCCTCAACCTTCCACTCGCGAGCCTCCCGCGCGACGCCGAAGGCGCGGTGAACGTCACGTTCGGCCTGACCGGCTCGCCAACGCTGCCGACGGCCCCGATCCGCACGCCCGGTGTTTACCCGCTCGAAGTCGCGCTCATGGGCGAAGACGTCATCGAGGCGTTCGTTACCTGGCTGGTCGTCG
>JBEVDP010000084.1:0-4113 GCA_040513235.1 Acidimicrobiia bacterium
ATCTGCTCGGCGACGTCACTGACCAGGGCCGCGCGTACGACGATCCCACCGCGCGCGGCAACGAGATCGGTGGCGTGCCGTTCCCGTTCCACTCCGACGGCTCCGACCTCGTCGGGCTGTTCTGCCTCGACGCGGGCGTGAGCGGCGGCGAGAGCCTCGTCGCCAACGCGCTCGCGATCCACAACGAGCTGGTGCGCACTGCCCCCGAGCTGGCGGTGGAGTTGTACGAGCCGTTCGCGTACGACTTCCGCGGCGAGCAAGCCCCCGGTTCGAGGCCGTGGTACACGATGCCCGTCTTCAGCCGCCAGGGTGACCGGCTGTTCGTGCGCTACATCCGTCCGTACATCGAGTCCGCCCGCCGCCACGAAGATGCGCCTCGCCCGTCGGCTGCAGCACGCGAGGCGATGGACCGGGTCGACGCGATGTGTGCCGACCCCGAGTTCCATCTCGAAATGACGATGCAACCCGGCGACATGCAGTTCGTGAACAACTACCACGTGCTGCACGCGCGGCGCGGTTACGTCGACGACCGGCCCGCGGGGCGCATCCGCCACTTGAAGCGCTTGTGGCTCGAAACCGAGTTGCTCACGAACGACGAGAAGCCCGAGCAATTCCGCCTCGGTCGCACCGACAGTCATTGGGCAAAGCAGGGCCGTACGAAGAGCGAACTCGACATCTGATCAGCGCCATCGGGGTAGAGCGAGTGCATGCCTGCCGACTTCGGATACACGTTGTCGAGTGAGGAGTTCGGGCCCGGCGATCTCGTCGAGAACGCGGTGCGCGCCGAGTCACTCGGTTTCGATTTTTGTTCGCTCTCCGACCACTACCACCCGTGGACGGAGGCACAAGGGCACAGTCCGTTCGCGTGGGCGGTACTGGGCGGTATCGCACGTGCGACCTCCGACGTGCACCTGCTGACGGGAGTGACGTGCCCGATCATCCGTACCCATCCGGCGGTGATCGCGCAGGCCGCGGCGACGGTCTCGTTGTTGAGCGACGGGCGCTTCAGTCTCGGCGTGGGAACCGGTGAGAATCTGAACGAGCACATCCACGGCGACCGCTGGCCGCCGCCCGAAGAACGCCTCGCAATGCTCGACGAAGCGATCGAGATCCTGCGCGAGCTGTGGAGCGGCGAAACGCTCGACCACGATGGCGAGTTCTACCAAGTCGTGAACGCGCGCGTGTTCGACGCGCCCGAACACGATCTCCCGATCATCGTGTCGGGCTTCGGTGAACAAGCTGTCGAGCTCGCGGCCCGCATCGGCGACGGCTTGTGGACGAGCGGACCGGATCCCACGCTGATCGATCAGTTCGCAGCCGGTGGCGGCGAAGGGCCGGTCTACGGACAGATCCACGTTTGTTGCGGTCATGACGCCGAGGTGTGCCGCAAGATCGTGCACGAGCAGTGGCCGAACGCGGCGTTCCCCGGCCAGCTCGCCCAGGAACTGCCGACGTGGACGCACTTCGAACAAGTCGCGCAACTTGTCACACCCGAAGTCGCGGCGAAAGACATCCCGTGTGGACCTGACATCCAGCCGATCCTCGACGCGGTCGGTGCGTATCTCGAAGCCGGTTACACCGATGTCTACTTCCACCAGATCGGTCCGGATCAGGACGCCCTGTTCACGATGTGGGAGGCCGAGCTCGGTGACGCGGTACGCGCGCTCGCGGGCTGAGCGTCGACCAGGCGCCGGAAGGTCATCTCGTGCGGACCGCGCAGGCGCGGTGGTCGTTGTTGAAGTACACGGTGGCGCGTTCGACGAATCGGGCAATCGGTTCTTCCGGCTCCGCCAACCGTTTGATGTGCGACAGGTCCCGGCTCAGCTTCACCGCCACGACGAACCCGTCCGGCGTCTCCGCGGCCCAGCGCCGGGACATTTCGGTCTTCGGCAGCCGGGAAAACGTCTTGTTCACCTCCACGGCCGCGAACTTGGCCGAGTAGAACGCGAGCCACGCCCGGCGCCACATGTGGGTAGAACACATCACGCCAGTCGTCGTACTGCCAACCCGAGGTGCCGACGAGGACGCTCAGGTCGACGCCATACCCCTTCGACCGGGAGGAACTCCCATGGGGAAGTGCGATGTGTGTGGGAACGATTACGACAAGACGTTCGAGGTCGTGACTGCCGGGCAGTCGCACACGTTCGACTGCTTCGAATGTGCGATCCATCTCCTCGCGCCGTTGTGCGAGCACTGCGGTTGTTCGGTGATCGGCCATGGCGTCGAGGTCGACGCCATGGTGTTCTGCTGCGCGCACTGCGCACGCGAAGCGGCCGGTACCGAAGCTGTGCGCGACCGCGCGGAGACATCGGCCTGACTGTGAGTGGGACTGGGTAACAACCCCGGGTGCCGACGTCCACGTCCACCACGCAAGATCTCGAACTCGATCCCCGAAGACAAGCAGCTCATTCACGTCGAGCGGCTCTCGGTCGCGCCATCTTCGCGACGGTGCTCGTCGTCATCGTCGCGTTGGCGTTGCTGAACCTCTTCGGGGTGCGGACGCGCACCGTGCGCGATTCCGGTGATGACATCACGCTGGCGGTCACCTACGCGCAGATCTCGCGGCCTGGGCTGGCGACCGTCTGGACGGCGCGCATCGCCGCTGTGGGCGCGGCGCCGTTGCCTTCCGAACTCACGCTGCGCACGACACGGGACTACTTGATCCAGTTCGACGAGAACGGCCTGAGCCCGGAGCCGACCGAGACCGATCAGGACAGCGAGTACATGCGCTGGAAGTTCGAACCCCCGCCCGATTCGCGCGAACTCGTCGTCAGCTTCGACGCGCGACTCGAGCCGGGATGGCGCACCGGCAAACAGGCGACGACCGCGGTCGTCGTCGACGACGAGCCAGTGGTGGATGTCAGCTACCGAACATGGATCGTTCCCTAGGAGGCCCACGTGGAGATCGTTGTCCGCGCGACCGTCATTTTCTGGTTCCTGTGGCTCGTCACGCGCGGGTTGGGCAAGCGCGAGCTCGCCGAGCTGTCGCCGTTCGAGTTGATCCTGATCGTCACGATGGGCGACCTGGTGCAGCAAGGCGTCACCCAAGAGGACTTCTCCGTCACCGGTGCAGTGCTGGCGATTTCGACGCTTTCCGTGTGGGTTTTACTGCTCGCTTGGCTGAGCCGGCGCTCCAAGCGGATTCGTGAGGTGCTCGACGGGACGCCCGTCGTGCTCGTCCATGACGGCGAGCTGGTCGAACCGGTGTTGGAGTACGAACGAATCGACGCGACCGACATCGCCGAAGCCGCGCGCACCCAGGGCATCGGCGACCTCCGGCTCGTGCGCTACGGCATCCTGGAACCCGACGGGAAGTTCTCGTTCATTCGCGTCGACGAGGCACCTGCACCGCCCGAACCCGAGGCGCACAAGGTTTGAGCTCCTCGCCTGTCCGAGGTGCGGTCGTCGTCAGGTCGCGTTGCGCCGCACGGCCCGACCCGGACGCGCGCCGGTGTGTTCAGCATCACGCACCACTTGGGTGCCGTTCACCCACACGGCGGCGATCCCGGTCGGGTGGCGGCGCGGCGCGTCGTAGGTCGCGACGTCGGCGATCGCAACCGGATCGAACAGCACGAGGTCGGCCCACGCACCCACCTCGATGACGCCGCGACCCGCGAGCCCGAACTTGGACGCGGGCATCCCGGTCATGCGATGGACCGCGTCTTCGATCGTGAGCACGCCTTCGTCGCGTGCGTAGTGGCCGAGCACGCGCGCGAAGGTGCCGTATAGGCGCGGATGCGGTTTCCCACCGCGGCTCGGTATCCCGTCCGACCCGATCATCGTTGTCGGGTGCGCCATCACGGTGCGGACGTCGTCCTCGCTCATCGAGTGCATCACCACGATCGCGCCGTAGCCGACGTCGTCGACGATACGGCGCGCAACCTGCGGCGCATCGGTCCCAGCCGCGGCCGCGCGATCCGCCAGCGACTCGCCTTCCCATTCGGGATGACCCGGGACCGACGCGAGAACGACCTTGCTCCAATCCGTCGCGCCCACACCCGCGGTCCCTTCTTCGAAGTTCTGCAACACCGCGAACAAGCTGGTGCTCCCGGCCGTGTACGGATATTGGTCGGCGGTGACGTCGACGCCGCGGCCGCGTGCCGCGTCGATCAG
>JBEVDP010000085.1:0-6105 GCA_040513235.1 Acidimicrobiia bacterium
GCGTGGACGCGCGAGCGGACGCGAATCGAGGTCGCTGAACAGCTGCAGGCGGCCGGCATCGAAGCGGTGCCCGTCGCCGACTTCGGCGATCTGCACGACGATCCGCAGCTCGCGGCGCGCGGCCACTTCGAGCCGCACGAGCATCCGTTCCTCGGTCCCGGCCTCTACCAACGCAACGGGTTTCGGATCGCGGGTATGCCAAGTGGCTACGAGCGCGCGGGACCCACACTGGGTCAGGACAACGACTGGGCGCTCACCGAGGTTCTGGGGCTCGACGCCGCCGAAATCCAACGGCTCCAAGCGAACGGCGCGGTCGAAACGGCCTAGGGTCGGCCCCCTACGCAACGAGGCCGACGCGCTGCGCGAGCGCCGCGGCTTCCGTACGGTTGGCGACGCCGATCTTGCGCAAGATGTTCGACACGTGGACGCTGGCGGTCTTCACCGAGATGTACAGCTCCTGACCGATCTCGCGATTCGTCCGTCCGAGCGCGACGAGCCGCAGCACCTCGACCTCACGATCCGTGAGGCCGAGCGACTCCCCCGGACCGGACGCGCTCTCGTGCCCACCCGCCCGCTCGAGCAGGACGTCGAGCCGTGCGAGCAACGGCAGCGCGCCGGCGCGCGCGGCCGCCCCACGCGCGGCTCGGGCAAGATCGCGCGCGGGACCGCGTTCACCGTCGTCGAGCAGCGCCCGCACGAGTTCGGCGCGTGCTTCGGCCGCGCGCACGGCCATGCCGACCACGTCGAACGCGGTTGCGGCCGCAGCCCAATGGTCACGGGGCGACTGCTTCGCTGCAGTCGCTGCCCATGCGCGCGCCACGGCGAGCCACGCTTCCGAGTCGGCGACCGGTGCGGCCGCACCCGCGGCGTTGACGGCGGCTCGCGCCGCCCATGCATTCGAATCAACCACTCGATCGTCGTCGAGCGCCGCGCGCGCCCCGAGCGCACACAGCCGCACTGCACTCATCGGCGCGCTCGCCTCGGCGACGTCGATCCACTCCTCGACGAGCGCCGCGGCTTCGGCGAACCGCTTTTGCACGATGCGCAGCTCGGCCTCGACGGCGACACGGGCCGCCTCGTGCACGACATTGCCGGCCGGGTCGAAACCCGCCTCGTAGAGGAAGATCTCGGCAGTGGCCACCTCACCTTGCCCCAACGCGAGTTGCGTGCGGGCGAGCGCGTCGTACGTGCGAGTACGTTGCCACGGGAGCCAGGGCGCCTGGTCGAGGACGCGCATGGCTTCGTCCCACTCCCCAAGCGCGATCAGTGCCGTGCCGAGCTGACCGAGAATCGGGCTGACGTAACTCCGGTCGAGTCCCATCGCGCGCGCAATCTCCGCACCTCCACGGGACGCGGTCGCCGCTTCGCGCGGCCGCGCGAACGCGTTCAACACCAAACCGATATTGACGATGCCGCGGCCGTAGGCGACGGGGTTGCCGACCTCGCGCGCCAGCCGGCACGCGTCGTTGACCTCCGCCAACCCCCGCTCCACGTCACCGGTGAACGCCAAGCACATGCCCAACGTCACTCGGGCGTAGGCCTCCATCGGGGCGTCGCCGAGCTCGACCGAGATGTCGACGGCTTCTTGGGATGCAGCAACGCCTGCGCGGCCTTCGCCCTGGACGCCGTGCATCAACCCGCGCCGCTCCTGCAAGCCGGCCCGTTCGAGCGTGCGACTCCCCTCCGGAACCTTCCCGAGCGCGACTTCGAGAAACGCGAGGGCATCGGTCGTGTTCCCGACGAACCACTGGCGATGGATGGCGCGGCACGCGACGTCGACCCACCGTTCGAAATCGGCATCGGCATCGAGTTCCGCGAGCGCCTTCTCGAGGAACGAGAGCCCGCCGTCGTCGCGACCTCCGACATGGGCCGCATTGGCCGCGCCCATGAGCACGCTTACGTGGTCTGCGCCAACGACTCGCTCGGGATCGTCGACGCGATCCCACAGATCCAGGACGCGCTCGTAGTACATGGCCGCCTCGACGGGACGGAGCGACTCGGCCGCCGCGTGCGCGGCCCGCGCCGAGGCGGCGAGTGCCGCTTCGTACTCGCCCGCTCGTTCGAGGTGGTAGGCGAGGCTTGCGTCGAACATGGCGCGCTCCACCAGCGCGGGATCCTCTTCGAGTTCGTGCGCGACGATTGCGTGGAGACGCCGGCGCTGCGCGGGGAGCAGACGCGCATAGGCGGCTTCGCCGAGCAACGTGTGCCGGAACGCGACCGTGTCCTCCCCCGGCTCGAATACCAGCACCTGAGCGTCAACGGCTGCGCCCAACGCGTCATCGACCTCCGACGCCGGGCGGCCGGCGACGCGAACCAACAGGTCGGCGGGCGCATGGTCACCGAGCACCGCGGCGACCGACACCACGGCGGCCGCGTCAGGACCGAGCGTGTCGAGCCGCAGCGAGAGCACGTCGGCAATCGACGCGGGCAGCGCGCCAGGGCGACCGATGCTCGCGTGCAGCAACTCCGTTGCGAAGAACGGGTTACCTTCCGACCGGCGCACGAGGTCGTCGAGGAAACTCTCGGTGGGATCGCGGTTCGTGTGCGACTTCGCGAACTGCCGCAGCTCGGACCGGTCGAGGCCCGTGAGGTCGATGCGCTCGACCATGAGCATGCGCGGGGCCTCGGCGACGAGCGAGAGGGCCGGATGGTCGCGCGGCAGGTCGGGCTGACGAAACGAAGCCAGCAACAGCACGCGCTGGTCGTACAGGTTGCGCACCAGGTAGGTGAGGAGTTCGGCCGTTGCTTCGTCCGCCCAGTGCAGATCCTCGATCGCGAATGCAATCGGGCGCTCGCGCGTCAGGTCGTCCAGCAACGACGCGAACGCCTCGATGACGAGCACGGATTCGATGGGCTCGGCCGTGCGTCCGGTAATGAGCGGGGTGAGCATCGGATCCGCGACCGCAATGCCCAGCTCGGTCGTGAGCTGACGCAGCGCGGCCCGCACCGAGAGAAAGCGCACCGGCGACGACATTTCGATGCAGCCGCCCGCGCCGATCGCGAAGCCCCGTTCGCGGGCTCGGTCGAGTGCCGCTCCGATCAGCGTGCTCTTTCCGATACCCGGATCTCCACCCACGAGCAATGCCCGCGCGCGCCCACCGGCGACATCGTCGAGCGCGTCGTCGATCCGCTCCAGCTCCGATCGACGCCCGATCAACGTCACCGCGGCACGCACACGTGGGATTCTACGGACACGGTGCAAAGGTGAAGACCCCATATGCACGGCACCGCGGCTCAGGAGATACCGTCCGCACCACTGTGGACCTGCGTTACACCCCCGCTGACGACCGTTTCCGCGCCGACGCACGCGCGTGGCTGACCGATCGTCTCCAGGGAAAATTCGCGACGGTGCGCGGGCGCGGCGGCCCCGGAGATGAACACGAACTGTTCGACGAGCGCTGGAAGTGGGAACAGGAGCTCGGCCGCGACAACTGGATCGGTCTCGGGTGGCCCGCGGAATATGGCGGCCGCGGCGCCTCGCTACTGGAGCAGGTGATCTTCTTCGAGGAATACGCGCGCGCGGGCGGGCCCGGCCGCGTCGGCATCGTCGGCGAAGGGTTGCTGGGCCCGACCATCGTGCACTTCGGTCGCGACGACCAGAAGCGCCAGTTCCTGCCCGGCATCCTGCGCGGCACCGAGATCTGGTGTCAGGGCTACTCCGAGCCCAACGCAGGATCCGACCTCGCCAACGTCCAGACCCGCGCCGAGCGCGACGGCGACGACTGGGTGGTGCACGGCCAGAAGGTGTGGACGTCGCTCGCGCACTGGGCACAGTGGATCTTTGTGCTCTGCCGGACCGATCGCGATGCACCCAAGCACAAAGGCTTGTCGTATCTCCTGATGCCGATGGAACAGCCGGCCATCGAGATCCGGCCGATCGTGCAGCTCACCGGGCACAGCGAATTCAACGAAACGTTCTTCGACGGCGCCCGCACCGCGGCCGGCAACGTGGTCGGCGAGGTGAACGGTGGCTGGCGGGTCGCGATGGGAACGCTCGCGTTCGAGCGGGGCGCCTCGACACTCGGGCAGCAATTGAGCTTCGAGAACGAGTTGAAGGCGATCACTGCGTGCGCACGCGCCAACGGAGTCGCGACCGATCCGGTAGTGCGGCAACGCCTGGCCGGCGCCTGGATGACGCTGCGCATCATGCGGTTCCATGCGTTGCGCACCCTCCCGCTGATGGAGTCGGGCGCGGTCACACGCGCGACCGCGATCCACAAGCTGTTCTGGGCGACGTTTCACCGCGCGCTCGGCGAGCTCGCGGTCGACGTGCTCGGCGCGGGCGGCGTCGCGAGCGACTCGGCCGCCGATGAACGCCTGACGCGCTTGTTCCTGTGGTCGCGCGCCGACACGATCTACGGCGGTTCGAACGAGATCCAGAAGAACGTGATCGGCGAACAGGCGTTGGGCCTGCCGAGGGAGCCCAGATGACATCACCAGCCTCAGACGCCGGCGGGCGAGGTTTGCTCGAGGGCAGGACCGTCCTCGTGACCGCGGCGGCGGGGACCGGCATCGGGTCCGCGACCGCGCGTCGCTGCCTCGAGGAGGGTGCGCGCGTCGCGATCACCGACGTCCACGAACGGCGCCTGAACGAATCGGCGGCGGAACTCGGCGTCCTCGGAATCGTCGCCAGCGTCACGTCGGAGGACGACGTGCAACGCTCTATCGCGCGCTGCGTCGACGAGTTCGGTCACCTCGACATCCTCGTGAACAACGCCGGACTGGGCGGGACGGCCGAACTCACGGAGATGTCGGACGAGCAGTGGGAAGCCGTGCTCGACGTCACGCTCACCGGCACGATGCGCATGACGCGGGCCGCGCTCCGCCACATGTACGAACGCGGGAGCGGCGTGGTTGTGAACAACGCGTCGGTCGTCGGCTGGCGAGCCCAGGCCGGGCAGGCGCACTACGCCGCGGCCAAGGCGGGCGTGATGGCGCTCACTCGCTGCGCGGCGATCGAAGCGGCGCCGCACGGCGTGCGCGTCAATGCGGTGGCCCCGTCACTTGCGATCCATCCGCACTTGGCCAAGGTCACGACGGAGGAATTGCTCGCGGAACTGACGACGAAGGAGGCGTTCGGTCGCGCCGCCGAACCCGTCGAGGTCGCGAACGTGATCCTATTCCTCGCCAGCGACCTTGCGTCGTACATGACCGGCGAAGTGATCGCGGTCAGCAGCCAGCACCCGTAGCGCTACACCTTCGTGATCGGGTCACCGACCCGGACTGTCCCGGGCACGACTACTTTCGCGTTGACGCCGCGCAGGTTCAGCTCCTTGCCGACGTCGGAGTTCACGAACCGGTGGGCGTCGAGGCCGAAGCGCTGCGTGAACTTGGCACAGCCGCGGTGTGGTTCCGCGGTGATCTCGATCACCGCGGGGCCGAGCGCGAGGCGCGTCCCGGCCGGGAGGTTGGCGCCACTCAGGTCGAGATCGACGTAGAGCTGGTCGCCCGCGAGCGCGCGCCGCTCGGGGTCGACGGCAACGAGCGCGGCGACGCGCGCGTTCATGACATTGAGTTGCATCTCCGGGTGCGGCGACCCGTCCTCGGTCAGCCGGCTCCACCGGGCGTTCCAGGAGTCGCCGACGAGGCCGACCGTCAGGTCGAGCTCGCCCTCGGCCAGGACCTCGCGCTCGCCTTCGGCGGGCCGCCGGACGATCAGCTCGACCCGTCCCTGGTCGGTCGGTGACTCGCGGATATCGGGCAGGGCCGCGCTCAGCACTTCCGTCGATCGGTGCTCCATTGCCCGACGGTAGTTGGGGGTTGATATAGCGTTTATGCTATATCCTAATCGCGTTTCTGCTATGCTCTCTGCATGCGCGGACACTCACTCGTACGGGAAGCCCGCCTCCGGGCCGGCCTGTCGCAGGCCGAGCTGGCCGCGCGGGTGGGCACGACTCAGTCGGCAATCGCCCGTCTCGAAGCGGGCCACGGCGCGCCGGCGCTCGAACGCATCACCGACCTGGTGCGCGCGTGCGGTTTCGATCTCGAGATCCACCTGGTTCCGCTCGACGACGAACGCGTCGCGACCGCGCGCCGCAACCGGGCGTTGTCGCCCGACGAACGACTGCGCATGAGCACGGACGCGGCGCGCTTCATCCGTGCGGG